>JBDKSF010000114.1 GCA_039680785.1 Candidatus Cloacimonas sp. | reverse complement strand
TATGTAGTTTCCGCATTATTTTAGGATTGCCTGAAAGTTTGTTTGTTGTGGTTGACGAGGACGTCAACCCTCCATTATTCCCAACGGGTTAATATTCTTGTTTTTAAAAAGAAATCCTCATAATCCTGAAATCCTTGTTTCTAAAATCAAATCCTTGTTTCCAAAAAGAAATCCTCTTAATCTTAAAATCCTTAAATCCTTGTTTCTAAAATCAAATCCTCGTTTCTAAAATCAAATCCTCGTTTCTAAATTTTAATCCTGAAATCCCAAAAATCCCTATAATCCTGTTCCTCCCAGGCCTATTATCCTCATAAATCTGCGGAATCTGCGGAATCTGCGTGCAACATTATCGGTAGCTTCGGTGATTTCGGTGGCTAAATTATCTTTTAAAATTCGTTAACGAAGGTTTGATATCCCACAACTGGGGGTAGATAACCGGCTTCAATGCTTTCTTTCACTGTTTTGCAGGGCAGGTTTTGGCTGTAAATATCAGTGCGGGTAAGGGTTGCCAGATCAATGCCTTTGTCTTTTGCCAGAGCGAACATTATTTTCCGGTAAATATTATTCCAGCAGATATTTCCTCTTTCTTTTTTCTCCGCTTTAGTGATATTCACATACATTTTCAAATCCGATCGATAACCTTCCGAGGGGTTTAGTTCTTTCAAGTTACGGTTAATCTGGGCAAAATGCACATTATTTTGGCTGATTTTGGGGTAAATATAGCGGCGGCATATTGATTTTTTCAGATGGGGATTGTAATAATACACCATTCCATCGTTCTTACCCTGATAACTTTTCAATAAGTTACGGTATTTAACTTTCATTTTTTTTGCTCCTGATAATTTTATCCTCTATAATATAGGGGGTGACAAATCTCAGGAACGGGGTGACAAAAGCGGAATTTTTTTTACCTTATGCTAACTCCTTATCCACTTGTCGTTTTCTCATCCTCAACGAGGAGTGTGGGTCGGGAGAATGAGGAGAGGAAGAGGAGATGTTTACAAGTTCAAAGTGCGGGAGTTCAAAGTGCGGGAGTTCAAAGTGCGGGAGTTCAAAGTGCCGGAGTGCAGGAGTGCAAAGTTATTTTCGGGGGCATATTATCCATAATGGCAATTACGGCAAAGGTTTAATATATCTCCTTGTCTATTTCTATGGGCATTTCTCATTTCTTTCAGCATTGTATAGAATTGTGGATGCAGAGTAGGTTCGCCACCGCTAATTCTGATGCGGCTAAAAGTTTGGCGGTTTGAGGTCTTTTTTCAGGAATAATCTGCTCACTTTTTTAGAATTATTATTTTTTGGGTTAGCTTCTTTGCTTCCGGCAAACGCAGAAAGTAAATACCGCTACATAAAGCATCGGGTATAGTGAAGGACAGATTATTTTCTCCTTTGGCAATGCTTTGTAATGCTTGTTGATAAACCAGCTGTCCTTTCAGGTTGTATAGTTGCAAGGTTAATGTAGATAATGTTTTCTCGCTATAAAGTTGTATATTCCCCTGCAGGGATAAAGGATTGGGGTAGATGCTTTTTATTTGTAATAGCTCAGGCACTTGCAAAGGGTCTATGTTTTCCACTCCGCTATCGGCAAGCCAAATGGTGGCAGTGCTATTAGCAGAAAGCGAAACGCTAACATAGCAAACATTATTAATTCCGCTTCTATCTACCTGTTCCAGAATTCCTCCCTGAACGCGATAACCGTTATTTCCTGAAGGCATAATAAATTTTATTTGGGCATTTTCAAAAGCAAGGGGCTGATTATTGGTGATAACTGCCTCCACGCTATCCGCCACACCAGAATTGGAAGGGTAAAATTGAAGGGACAAATTATTTCCATTTGAGCCGGCATAAATTGTGTTATATGGTGTAACTTGATTGTTATTAATCCGCACAACCCGATAAGCGCGATTGCCATTACAGGTGCTACTGGTAGCTAAGTTATAGGGATAAGTATAAATAGAGCCACTGTTATAATGTATGTGACCCCACAAAGCCAAATCAATTCCTAAAGCGGAAAGATTTAGCTCCTCCTGAAAATCGTAGTGATGAAACAGCACTTTGGTATAATCTGGAAAAAGCGAAAGGGTGTTATTCAGCCAGGTAATTTGTTGATTGGTATAACTGGTGGAGCCATAGATATTATAACGCCAAGAATCATAGTTATCATAGCTCTCCAACCCAATAAAAACTGTGTTATTATAGGTAAAATAGTAGTCCTGAGTATGATAAAGCCAAATGGGATTAGTATTATCCAGCCATTTCCAACCAAAATATTTCCACCAATTTCGTCTTGCCGTTCCTGCCGAAGGTGGGGTTTCATCCCAACCGCCAATGTCATGATTTCCGGAGGTTACATAAACCGGAACATCCAATTCCGCCAGTAAGTGTTGACCCCATCCATACCAATATTGGTTTGCAAAACCCTCCAACTCTCCTTCGTTGACTAAATCGCCGGTAAAAAGAACAAACTCGGGATGAATAATATTGATATCATCTATCACTGCCCGGAGATTATTTACCTCAGTAGAATCCGTATCATAACCCGCATTGGGATAATATAAACGATTGGGAATATGCGAATCCGTGATGTGCACGAAATAGTAATTGTTTTTGCGAGTAGGAATTACTTGCACGGCATTTTGGGTAAAATCGGAAATTCCTCCGCTGGCAGAGACCTCCAAATCGTATAATTCATAAACCGAAACGGAAGGAACGAGAACATCAATTTCCCAGCGGTCTGGCTGAGTTAACCACTCGCTATTTGTGACCGCTAAACTAAGGCGTTTGTTTTGTTGCCTTAGCCAGGCATTCCAGTTCGTGGTATTTTGGGGTGCCAAACAGGTTATAGTAAATGTTTCGCCGGGAATGACAATAGCCGGAATATTCAAAAGAGGACGCTGGATGACGGTTAAAGTATCGCCCGGTGTATTATAAACGGAGACAATGCTTTGGGGATTTATGCCAGGGGTTTTTGCCCCTTCGGAATTTGGTAACTTTTGGGAAATAGCAAAAAAAGAGCTGCTGGTAAATATAGCCAGCAGCAAAATAAAGTGAAATTTTTTCATATTTTAGCCAAAATGCTCTTCACATAATTGATGGGTATGGCAAATCCTATTCCGATATTGCCTCCGTTTTCGGAAAAGATAAAAGTATTGATGCCAACAACTTCGCCATTGATATTAACCAACGGTCCTCCACTATTTCCGGGATTGATGGCAGCGTCGGTTTGAATCATAGCTTTATATTCGCGTTTATCTTGGCGGGCGGCAAAATTTCTATTTACGGCAGAAATCACTCCCACCGAAACACTGGGCTTGGAATCGTTCATTAAAAAGCCATAAGGATTGCCTAAAGCGATACTCCATTCTCCGGTAATCAGATCGCTGGAATTTCCTAATTCGGCAACGGGTAAATTATTGGAATTAATTTTAACCTTGGCGATATCGTGTATTTCATCAATCCCTACTACGGTTCCTGTAAATTCTCTTTTATCAGGCAAAATAACTTTAATTTGAGATGCCCCGCTAACTACATGGGCATTAGTTATAATCAAGCCACTTTTATCATAAATAACTCCGCTCCCGATTGATTCTACCTGACGCATCATCGGAGTTAATCCAAAAAAATCAAAAAAACCGAATCCAAAAGGACTGGCGGCACGCACATATTCTGTTTTGATAACATTGATGCTTACCACCGCTGGCTCAACAGCTTTAACGGCTTCCGTGATGGAATTTATCCTTTTGGCAGATGACGCTTTATTGGGCTGAGAGTTGTTTTGAGATATATAATCGTTATTTATGGCATTTTTATCCATATATCTATTAATTAACGCCATTGTAACAAACGCATTGAGCAGCAGGATGATGATAACGGTAAAAAGATTGATACGCTTCAAGTTAGGCACTCCTTTCAAATAAATTTGTTCACTGCAAAATCAATTACCGAAGAGCTTACCGTCGTTTCAAAACAAGGACCTTTGGGTCTTTCGTTCAGAACAGAGTAAACAGGATAACGCCAACTTTCACGCACACCATCTGTTAAATCCCGGTGACAAGCAACGGCGATAATGATATCAGGATGTGTGTCCTTCACCAATTTTCTTGCCAAAGAGCCACCGGATGCAACCGCTGCCTTAATTTGTCTGTCTCTGGTAATTGCTTTCATTTTTGCCATATCGCAGCCACCGCATTCTTGGCATTCCACAATATTATTATTGATGCGGATTTTGCAATTTGAGTTCTGAAGGCAGTGTGGTAAAAGCAAAAGCAGATTTTTGGAATTCATTCCTTGGTAATTGGTAACCACAATTTCGTTGTTAAAGTATAAAAAGGACTCTTGCATCGAGGTCTTTTTCTGGAAAAAGAGAACGGAGATCCACATTGCCAGATGATAAAATATATGTGACAAAACCCAAGAAAGATATATGCGTAGCCAGCGGGGCTTGATTTTTCGATGCGTGCTGATAAGAGTTAAAATCCAGCTGGCAATGAGAACAATAATCAGAATAAAAATGAGAGTGTAAAAAATATTCCCCCAGGCAGAAAGTCCCAAATTGTGATAACTGCCCAAAACCATAAAAAAGAAAATCAGCAAAACGATAAGAAGCGATAAGCCGACAAAAACGGGGAATTTAATAATGGCAAAATATTCTTTTTTCATTGTTAGCTTCCTAATATTTCTTCAGACAAAAGGCGCGCTCCATTGATAAAAGCGGCGGCATCCATAATCTTTTTGCCTTCTGCCTGAACTTTAGTAATAAGCAATTTATAATCCATACAATTAACAAAGAAGCCGCTTTTTTTGTCAAGGCAGCATATTTGTCCCGGCTTTCCTTCCGCCAATTTGGCAGTTAATTCCGACGCCAGAATTTTCATTGTTTTTGCTCTAAAATAAGTCCAAGCACCGGGAGTTAAAGAAAAAGCACGGATTTGATTGTGGATATTTTTTGCTTGGTTTGACCAGTTAATCAAACCGCTTTGTTTGTTAAAAGTTGAACACCAGGTTGCTTGGCTTTCATCTTGTTCAGAATGGCTAAGTTCTTTTCCCTTCAACAAATCTTGCCAGAAAAGCCAAAGAATGTCAGCTGCTTGTTGTTTAAGCCGTTCCAACAAATCGGTGTAATTCTCCTTTTCCGAAATGGATAGCTTTTCCTGCCTAAATATGGGTCCCGCATCCATTTTTGCCGTTATCTGGAAAATAGTGGTTCCCGTTTCCGTTTCTCCTTTTAAAATAGCGCTTTGAATGGGAGTGGAACCTCTGTATTTGGGCAAAAGAGAAGGATGTAGATTTACAGCTCTGAAAGGACAAAGCATTCGCACTTTTTTTCCAAGATAATTGCCATAGGAGGCAGAAATTATTATATCTGCCTCATAATCAGCTAATTTGGCAATACTTTCCTCAGAATTTATGTCCTCAGGATTATAAAGCGGCAACTTATGCTCCAGAGCAAATTGAGAAACAGGGGTCGGTGTTTTCTGTAAATTTCTTCCGGAAGGTCTATGGGGCTGGCTTATGACCAGCGAAGGTTGATAGCCATTTTGAATCAGTTTGGCAAGAGCTGGTAAGCCATAATCGGAAGAGCCCATAAACAGATAACGCATTATAAATGTAATCCTTCCATTATATTCTGTCCATCTTTCGCTCTTGCCGCTAATGCTTTCAATTTGTGCATAATGCGCAAACGGGTAAGCGTTCCTAAATGATCCGTGAACAGAATACCTTCCAAATGGTCATATTCGTGTTGAATGACTACTGCTTTCATACCGGTGGCGGAATCCGAAATTCTCTTTCCTTCTCGATCCGTATATGAATAAGTGATTGTTTTGCTGCGTGTTACATCTGCAAAAATATCGGGTAAACTGATGCAACCCTCTTCATAAATAACTTCACCTTCTCTCTTTTCCAGAACGGGGTTGATCATTACGATGGGGTTTTGGCTATCTTTGTTTTCATTGCGTTCGGGATCGATGACTATTATTCGCCACAAAGAACCAACTTGATTGGCAGAAAGACCAACTCCATCTCTTTGATACATTGTGTAGATCATATCTTCGATGAAATTATGCAATGCCTCTTTGGAATAATCAAATTCCGGCAGCTTCTTTCTTAGCCAATCGTCTCCATAAAGACGAACAGGTAATAGTTCTGGAATATAGGTCATTTTTCGGGTTCAGGTTCGGGAGTATTTACCACGCCAACAATTGCGCTTTTTTGAATGTCTATCCGCACTTTATTGTTATCGTCAATTTCCAGAACCACTATTCCTTTATCGGGTTTGATGGAAGCAATTCTTCCGTAAATTCCAGAGCTGGTTAAAACTCTGTCATTCACTTTTAATGTATCCTGCATTTTTTGGGTTTCCTTTGCCTTCTTTTGTTGGGGGCGAATCAGCAAAAGATACAGAATCACGAACATTATAATCATAAAGATCATTGTAGTTCCGGCACCACCTTGTTGAGTAGCTGCTTTTCCTGTTGCTTGTAATAGTATGTAGTTCATTTTTTCTCCTATAATCCGAAGAATCTCGGATAAATTTTAATTAGTATTTGAATTATTATATTGGCATAAATGCCAGCTATTATATCGTCTATAACAACTCCCCAGCCCGTGGGCAATTTTTGGGATTTCATAATTGGAAAGGGTTTGGCAATATCAAAAACTCTAAACAGGGCAAAAGCGTAAAGCCCAATCAGCCAGCTTTTGGGTAAAAGCAAAACACTTACGAAATATCCGCAGACCTCATCAATAACTATTGCGCCGTTATCTCTGCCGAGGGTCTTTTCCGCTTTGGAACTTAAAAAAACCGCCAGCAAACAGAAAACCAATAAAATCGGCAAAGTAATAAACAAGGTTTTACCCATAAACGGCTCACCGTTAATCAGCAGATAAATTCCCAAAGCGGCAAGCGAACCTATAGTTCCTGGCATCAAAGGAACAAAACCGATTCCGAAAAGGGATGCCGTAAAAGTGTAAAAGTTCAGTTTTTGGGGTGTTTTTGCCATCATAAACTTACTTGCACATAAGCTTCCTGTCGCAAATTATTTATCCAGGTATTGTAAGCTTCTGATTGTTTCTTTTTTAAGACCAATTCCCGCACTTGATCTTTCACTTCTTCGAAGCTGAACATTCGGGGTGGATATTCTTGTAATCGACAGAAAAGATATAGATAACCGTTATTTTCCAGAACGGGAGTCATTTCTCCCACCGGTGTTTGCATAATATTAGCGGAAAAAAGAGGAGGAAGTTCTTTTTCGGTAAATTCCCCCAAAGAACCGCCATCTTCACTGCTATCTTTATCCATAGAATATGTTTTGGCAAGCGAAGCAAAGCTTTCGCCTTGAGCAAAGCGATTGCGGATTTCTTCCATCAGCTGTCTTTCTCGCAAAGAATCTTCCGCCGTGGCAGAAAGTGTTTTTAAAATGTGGCGAACTCTTATTTGATCGCCTTTTTTCTCTTCCAGTTTGATAATATGGAAGCCAAATTCGCTTTCCACAATGTCGCTTACTTCGCCAATTTTTAAAGCAAATGCGGCATCTTCAAAGGGTTTCACCATTTGTCCTTTTTTGAAAAAGCCTAAATCTCCCCCCACTTCTTTACTGGGGCATTCACTTATGCTGCTTGCCAAAGTGGCAAAGTCCTCTCCGTTTTTTAATTGCTGTTGGACGGTTTTTATTTCGGCAAGTTTTGCCGCTCTTGTTTCTTCGCTGGGTTTTATTTCGCGCACGATAATTCCCAATTCCCAAGAGACGGGTTTTACCGCCAAAGTATCTTTGGTGGCTTCATAAAAGTCCTTTACTTCTTTTTCCGTAACTGATACTTTATTTACGATTTCTTTTTTCAGAATTTGGTCGGAAAGTGATTGTTCCGTTAAAATGTCTTTATATATCTGTAACAAATCGGATTCGGTAAGTTTGCTCTTTTTAAGGTCTTCATTAAAAGCGGCAGCACTGGGATATTGTGATTTTATTTTTTTTAGGTAACCCTCTGCCATGCTTTTTATTTCTTCGTTGTTAGCCGTCAAATTCAGTTCTTTGGCTTTTTGAATGATTAATTTCTGTTTTATCATTTCATCCAAAACTGCAGCCGGATTCGTATTTTCATCTATGATGCCTGCACTTCGCATCTGCGCCATTTCTTTTTGCAGATCGGAAAGCAGAATAATCTCCGTTCCCACTTTGGCAACAATTTTATCTACCAATTCTGCCGATAATGCTATAGTGAAGATTATCAGCAGCAGTGATAATGTTAGCTTTGTTTTCATTCTTTCTGTTCCTTCTTTTTAGCTACCGAGTTCAATAATAATATATCTCACTGTTTTGCGCTTTTAATTCTCTGATTAATTCCTGGTAAATTTGATCCTGTTTTTCCAGCAGCACTTTGCGTTTAATTTCTTCTCTATAATCCTCAAAATTGGTCTCTTGAGGCGTGGTTTTACTTTCCACCACTCTAAAAATATACCATATTGGTTCTTTATAGAGTAAGCCAAAATTATTCTCTTTTAATTCGCGCGCTTTCAACCAGAAAAGAGAATCGGAACCACCAGCATTAACCAGTCCCATATATCCGCCGTTATTTTTTAATTCTTCCGTAGAATAGCGTTGCACGGCTTCCGTAAAACCTAATCCTTGATTTAGCTGTTGCAAAACATTTTCGGCTGATATCTTATCCATTAAAGCAATACGCTGAATGTTATAGTTTACTGCATTTTTTTGAAATTCCGCCTGATGCAGACGAAAGTAATTGAAGAGCTGATCTTCGGAAACCTCAATTTCGGCAAGGCGTTTTGCTATCAAAGCATTTGCTTTCACTTTTTTGGCAGCGTAACTGATTTTTTGTTTAACCGCTTTTTCTTTGTTCAAGCCATTTTCATCAGCATAATGAGCCAAAATGGTAAGGTTTACCCAGTCCTCAATATATTTTTTCCGCGTTTCAGGATTTAAATTTTCCCATTCTTGGGTTCCGAAAGTGGATTTAAAGTCATCCAAATAGAGTATTTCTTTATCCACCTGAGCCAAAGCGACGCCTTTTTCTTCTTTTTTTCCGCAAGAAAAAAGGAAAAGCAGGGTAGCAAATAAAACAATGTATTTTTTCATTTTACAAGTAAGGTGGAGTGTAAGTAATCTTTATATAAGGTTTTTTACCGGCAGGAGTGCTGTCTTTGCAATCCCAAAATTCCACAGTGCCAAAATTCTGGCGTTCTTGCAGCGACTGAATCATTATTCCTTTGGGTTTTTTATCGGCGGAAGAATATGCCTGCATAATGGGAGTTATATCCACAGTTATAGAATCGCTGCTAACATATCCGGTGGAAGTTACGGTATTGGAAATAATTTCATAATCTCCTGTAACAAGCGGAATCATATCTGTTATGGAATCTTTCACTACATTAAACGAATACAATGAATAACTGTTGGTGCCGCTGTAATAATCGTTTTGTTTAATATGAAGCACGATTACCGCTTTGTTTATGGTCATCCGTTTTATTTGTAAACTATCCAACATATTTCCCTCATTGTCTTTAAATATGGTATATGTAGGTTCGTATAACAGATACATCCTTGTGGAAGTTAAGTTACTAATTTTCCAGCTCTCAGAGGTAACACCCACCGGAGCGTTTAAAGTGTAAGTATCTTTTGCGGGAAATTCATTGTAGGTTTCATACTCGCCTTCCACTTCGGTTTGATAATTGAGGTTTAGTTTTGGTCCCGTGCTTTGTTCGCTGGATATTATTTCCACCCAGCCATCGTTTTCCGTCTTTAACACAAAATTCCAGCCCAAAGTATCAGGCGTTTCCCAATTAAATATTTCCGAGGTGGGAAGCGCAAATTTTACCACTTTTCCAGTGCTGCCAATTGTATCTGCCACCGTCCATTCCGCCAGTGGATTTTGGCTAAGATCGCTGTTTGTAATAGCTTCCAAATCTATGGAATCGCTCCATACCTTGTTTAATTTATAGAGTTTCAGCTTTAAGGGATTTCTGGGAAGAGCTGAACGCTTGCTAATTTTCACTTGCAGAAAACAGCTATCAGGCCTGATGTTTATCATATCTTCCGGAAGACCCGTAAATCTTAAAAAACTTATGGCTGTGGCATTTTGATAACTTCCTGCCAAAAGTTTTGTTTCACTGCCGGAAATGGTCGCTAATTTTTCGGCAGGAAAACTGTAACCATTCATTATGCCTGATTCGTCATTTACGGTAATGGCGCTTACATCACTGAAGTTATCACCCGTTAAATTTTTCTTATCAGTGCATCCGCTGATGAGCATTAAGATGGTTATGACGCACATCATTGTTCTTAGACAGGGCTTAAGACATACCATAATAATAATCCTATTTTAAAAGTAATTCTATTATAAAGTAATATAAGTAGGCGTTGTGGATATGGGGATATTTGGTCAAGCTTTTTCTTCTATCCTTTGCCTTAGCATAATATCCAAAGCCATTTTAGGTGTGGATAAGTTGTGGATAACCCAGCTTGATAACCTTACTTTATCCACAAAAATATCTACAGAAGTCATTTAAAATAATGTTATTCACTCTTATCCACCTATCACTATCCACAATTGTGGATAAAGTAGCGGAGGTTTACCCAATTTATGCAAATTTAAACTCTTCCATAATTCAATTTGAGCAAAAATATAAACCAAATTTTTGCTCACTTCTGCAAATTTTTTATCATCATTTCCAGCTGAACTCTAAAGTCCTCTTTGTCCCTAAACTGATTTTCGATCATTTTTTTGGCATGTATAACCGTGGTATGATCTTTTCTATTATAATATTCGGCTATTTCTTTTAAGGAGAGCTGGGGAATCAAATAATTCGCCAGATACATAGCTACTTGACGCGGAAAGGCAACTTGGGGTTTTCGGGTTTTTTCCATTAGTTGGGCAGGTGAAATTTTATAACACTGGCAAACCTGTTGCGTTATAGCATCCAAAGTTATGGAATGCACTTTTTCTGATATCATATCGGAAAGAATATCTTCCGCCAGAGTAATGTCTATATCTTCGGGATTTATTTTGTTATAGGACGAAAAAGCCAAAATACGAATCAGCGATCCTTCCAAAGCTCGAACGCTACTGGTAATATTATCGGCGATGAAATTGATGGTATCGTCTCTTAAGAGCACATTTTCCGGCTCGGCTTTTTTGCGTAAAATGGCAACGCGGGTTTCAAAATCAGGGTTTTTCAGATCGCACAACAAACCACTTTCAAACCTTGTAACCAGCCGTTTTTCCAGATCGGGAATATCTTTGGGAGGTCTATCCGAAGTTAGCACAATCTGTTTTTTGTTGTCAAAAAGCGCATTGAAAGTGTGGAAAAATTCTTCCTGCGTGCCTTCTTTGCGAGATAAAAAATGAATGTCATCCATCAGCAGCAAATCCACTTTTCTAAATTTCGCCCGAAATTCCGGCATTTTATTGCTGCGGATGCCATCAATCATTTCATTGGTGAACGCTTCCGAAGTTATATAATAGATGGAACAATTACGCCCATCTTTTTGCACAAAATTTCCGATTGCCTGCATCAGATGCGTTTTGCCCATTCCGCTTTCACCGTAAATAAACAGCGGATTATAAGTGTAACCGGGAGATTCGGCAACCGCTTTTGCCGCACTATAAGCAAAGTTATTGTTTTTACCCACCACGAATTCATCAAAAGTATATCTTTCGTTCAGTTTTACATTGGCGGTAACATTATTGCCTTTGTAATTGCGCTTTTCGGGATCATCATTATGATTATGATGGGGCTGAGTGATGAACTGAATGTCATATTTTCTGCCATAAAGGCCGTAGGATATTTCACTTAGTATCTCTTTGTAATTCTGATTTAAGTAATTTGCCGAAAATTGCGTCGCCACCCTTATCATCATCTCTCTGTCATTCATATCTACCAGTTTAGTATCTGAAAACCAGGTCTTGAAACTTTGAGGGTTAATATTTTCCTCCAGTTTATCAAGTATGTTTTGCCAAATGTCTTGATCCATAAATCACTTTCCTACGAAATTTATTTATCCACAAACAGCTCTCTGCCATTACAGAAACGCTTGCGTAAACGATATCTTGTTATATATTAAAAACTTAAGACCTATTTCCAGGTGTGGTGTCCCTTTTCTTTAACGAAGTTATCCACAACTTATCCACCAAATTTTTGCTTGCTTTTGTTCCTTTTTCTCCCCTTTGCCAATTTCCACCCTAAAACAAAACACTATTCCCAGCATTTTGTTCTTTAGCGGAAATTGGAATTCTCAAAAACTATCTCTGTATAATGGCACGGTCTTAAGCCAACTTTGCCAGAAAAAATCTTAACTCTGATTTGTCAAGTGGCTAAACTTTATGAAATGTATGGCTTAGCTGAAATCGGAAATTAACAACTGCCACTTTAAAGAAAAGTTATAACATTGTCCATTGTTTTACCATTTTCTCTTTTGGTTTTGTAACTTCTTGCCTTACATAATATTGCCACCGCACAAAAAAAATTCTTCCTTTCTGCTTTATACTATCCTGTCCCCCCCGCCTTATCCTCTCCTCCTCTACGACGAGTATAGGACGGGAGAAAGAGGAGATAAAGAGGAGATGCTTGTAGGAAGATATTGGAAGAAGTGAAGATAGATAGTTTGAACTGAATATTCATTTACGATCGTATAATTGGGAACTTGTTTTACTTGCTTTCTTCAAGGGGAAAATGCGGTTTTGCGACCGTAAAAACTACTAAAAAAGCTCCCTTTCCGCTTGACAAAAAATCCTACTTCATAAATCTGTCCATTAAGTGGGTGATTAGCTCAGTTGGTTAGAGCGCTACGTTGACATCGTAGAGGTCACTGGTTCGAATCCAGTATCTCCCACCACTTTCTTAATTGCTGTAAATATAGGTAGATAGCTCATTATTTTGGCAAGAGAGGATAAGCTGGTAGATTTATTGCTCAACAAAGGATAACTCTATAGATTTGTTAAACAAACAAAGGTTTTTTCTTTGTCTTGACGAAAAAGGATTTATTGGGCGCTGGCGAAAATGCCTTTCTTTTTGTTTATTGGCAAAAATGGATTTGTTTGTGTATTCTTGAGAATCCGAAAGATGAATTACCAAAACAAAGGTTTTTTCCTTTGCTAAAGTGCTATTCGTCCTCCTATTACTTTTATCTAAAATATAAATTGACTATCTAATGGGTGATTAGCTCAGCTGGTTAGAGCGCTACGTTCACATCGTAGAGGTCACTGGTTCGAATCCTGTATCACCCACCACTTTTTTCTAAAGCATACGGAACTGCTATTAATCTAATAAATCACCGACAATATTTCATACAGATTTATTGTTACGAAACAAGGATTTCAGGATTTGGGCTTAGACATTTGAAACAAGGATTTCAGGATTTTAGGATTTAGAGGATTTATTTATAAGCCACCGAAAATATTTCACGCAGATTTAAGTTCAGAAACAAGGATCTCAGGTTTGGATTTTAAAAAACAAGAATATTTATCGGTGGGAAATACATGAGTGTTGACGTCCTCGTCAACCACAACAAACTAACTATCAGGCAATCAAAAATTAAGCGGAAACTGCATAACTCGGTTGTATGGGGAACGACGAGATGTCATTCTTCTTTTGAATATTCTCTTACAAATTCAACATTTGAAACAAGGATTTCAAGATTTGAACTTAGACATTTGAAACAAGGATTTCAGGATTTTAGGATGTAGAGGATTTTATTTTGTGGATTACATTATATAACTGCTAATTATATAAGAAGTTAATAAAGCCCCTGAGGGCGATACAATGATAGCGATGGTGGCGTAAGCCCCTCGAAAAAATATAACTTAGGCAAAAGTTCCGTTAGAAACGACAGGTATTAACGACGGGTTTTTAACCCGGCGCAATTATGAATGGGTATAAAAGTCCCAGCGGGACGACAGATTTTATCGATGGGTTTTAACCCGTTGGGAATATGGAGTGTTGATTTCCTCGTCAACCACAACAAACAACCTATCAGGCAATCCTAAAATAAAGCGGAAACTGCATAACTCGGTTGTCAGGGAAACGACGAGGATTTCGTTCTTCCTTTGGAATATTCTCTTACAGATTACACAGATTTATTTTCACGCAGATTGCGCTGATAACGCAGATTTGATTTTAGAAACAAGGATTTCAGGATTATAGGATTTAGAAGATTTTATTTTGTGGATTACATTATATAACTGCTAATTATATAAGAAGTTAATAAAGCCCCTTGTGGGCGATACAAAAATAGCGATGGTGGCGTAAGCCCCTCGAAAAAAGAAGACACGATCATCATCTTTTTTATTTTAGCCCCTTGTGGGCGACACAAAAATAGCGATGGTGGTGAAAATAATCTGTCGGTTGTCGTCTTTAAGTCAAAATCGGCATATTCTAAGAATTTATTAATACCTTATTCAAAAATAGGAAACAAGAATGAAATTGTATGGCAGATCACATGCAACACCGATTTTAACTCAAAGGGCGACACAATGATAGCGATGGTGGCGTAAGCCCCTCGAAAAAATATAACTTAGGCAAAAGTTCCGTTAGGAACGACACATACTAACAACGGATTTTAATCCGGTGCATTGAAATAGGGTATAAAAGTCCCAGCGGGACGACAGGTACTAAAATGTATAACTAAGTCATCTAACTATATGCTTAACAAGATAATTATTTCCTCCTCTGCTTCCAGAACTTATTATATTTTATCCCCGCTTATTTTCACAATGGGTTAAAACCCATTATAATTACCTGTCGTTCCTAACGGAACTATTTCCTCCAAATTGACTTTTTTGCGCCGGGTTAAAACCCGTCGTTAATACCTGTCGTTCCTAACGGAACTATTTATACTGCTTTTTAAGGCACCGGATTAAAAACCGTTGTTAGTATGTATCGTCCCGCTGGGACTTTTCACCCATCTTGATATTTCTGCGCCGGGTTAAAACCCGGCACTAAAATCTGTCGTTCCTGACGGAACTATTTATACTGCTTTTTAAGGCACCGGATTAAAATCCGTTGTTAGTATGTATCGTCCCGCTGGGACTTTTCACCCATCTTGATTTATTATTCCATCTTGATATTTTTGCGCCGGGTTAAAACCCTTCGTTAATACCTATCGTTCCTAACGGAACTTTTTCTTCTATTGGCTTTCAGAGCTTTTGACAAATTAAAGTGTTTTCCGGGTTAAAAAAACCTGCAGCGGAGATTTAACTTGACAGCAGAAGTGTAACTCTTGTTTTATGGCACAAAATTGGCTTAATATTAGCAAAAGTGAAATAAGAAGGAATAAATCCTTGTTCAAAAAAGAGTTTGCGTGGGTTGTGAGGAAAGGGTTAAGGTGTCTTCTGCCGTTTATTTTAGTGATGGGCAGTTGGGGTTTTGTGCCTTTATTTGCTGATGTATTAATTCCGATGGATAACACGCAAACCAATCACTTAAAGGCCTATGGCATTGCCTTTGCGGGTCTTAAAGAAGGTTTAGTTGGCAGGTGGTTGTTAAATTATCGGGGGGGCAGTTTTCTCTTTCCTGATTCGGGCAATTTAACCTCGTTATGTAACATTCGCGGCGTGCGTTTTGAAAATGTAACTTCTTCCGATGTGGCGGCTATTTTAACGGAAATTCAGGCAAACAATATGGAAAGCATTGCTTTGGAAAAAGAGCCCAAAATAGCTGTTTATATTCCTCCCAATGCACTTCCCTGGGATGATGCAGTCACTTTAGCATTAGATTATGCTGAAATTGATTATGACCGGGTTTGGGATGATGAGGTTTTGGAAGGAAAGCTTACGGATTATGATTGGCTGCATCTGCATCATGAGGATTTTACCGGTCAGTATGGCAAATTTTATGGTTCCTATCGCAATACAAATTGGTATCAAAATGATGTGCGTGTAAATGAAGCGATGGCTACCAAACACGGTTTTCAGAAAGTTTGGCAGCTGAAACACGCGGTAGCGGAAAAGATTCGTAATTATGTGATAAACGGTGGTTTTATGTTTGCAATGTGCGCCGCCACTGATACTTACGACATTGCTTTAGCCGCCAAAGATGTGGATATTGTAGATTTTGCGATAGATGGTGATGGCATAGACCCTCAATATCAAAAGAAATTAGATTTTTCCCGCACTTTTGCCTTTGAGAATTTCACTTTGAAGCCCAATCCTTATGAATATGAATTTTCCGATATTGATGCCAGTGATTATTCCCGTTTGCGGGGACCCGAAGCTGATTATTTTCAGCTTTTTGATTTCAGCGCCAAATATGATCCCGTTCCCACAATGCTAACTCAGTGTCAAACCAATGTTATTGACGGTTTTTTGGGTCAGACCACTTCTTTTTTCAAAGATAAAGTGAAGAAAAATGTGATTATTCTGGCAGAAGTTCCTGGCACGAATGAAGTTAAATATCTACACGGCAACATTGGCAAAGGGACTTTCACTTTTTACGGTGGGCACGATCCTGAGGATTATGAACATAAAGTAGGTGATCCGGAAACCATTTTGGAGCTGCATAAAAATTCGCCCGGCTATCGTTTAATCTTAAATAATGTGCTTTTTCCCGCGGCAGAGAAAAAGCAATTGAAGACATAAAGAGAAATGAAGAAGTTTTATCCTAACCTGCGCAGCGTTCAAATAAAAACCGGCATTTGGACAGTTGTTATAGTCATCATCCTTATATTTGGCTATTTATGGCTTGCTGGTCTCCTTTCTGGCAGTTCGCAATATGAGCTAAAAATTGCCTTTCCTGACATAGCGGGTTTGGAAATTGGCGACAAAGTTATGTTCCGCGGGATGGAAATTGGCAGAGTGAAAAAGATCGAGGCCCAAAAAGAGCAGATTATTTTAACCGCCAAAGTTAAAAGGGACATAACATTGACCGAAGGAAGCCAATTTTTGATATCTGATAGTTCTTTGATGGGCAGCAAGGCCTTGAGCATACTTCCTGGAAATGGAACTAAACCCTTAAACATTAACCAATTACAACAGGGTAATTCACCCGCGGGAATGATGGAACTGATTGCTAAGGCATCTTCCGGCGTAGAGGAATTAAAAAAGACGCTCCAGCTGATAAATTCACCCCAGGGTTTGCTTTTTAGTTCACAAAAGCTAATCGAAAATGCCGATGGCACCGTTAATCAAATTGGCATTGTCGCCCAAGACACCAAACAGGAACTAATAGTTACCATAAATAAAATAGAACGGCTTACTTCTTCTTTGCAAGAAGTGGTGGCGGAAAACAAAGAGCCCATCAAGAAAACAGTTGCCGAAAGCCATATTGCCTTGCAGAGGTTATCTGAGACATTGGATAGTTTAAGCGTTCTTTCCGCCAATTTGAATGTAACAGCCCAAACCCTGAAAAGCAAGGAGGGAACTGTCGGCTTATTGTTAAATGACAAGCAACTTTATAATAAGATAAATGGCGCTACGGAAAACCTTAATGCTCTCATCCAAGACATTAAGGATAACCCCCAAAAATATATCAAAATTCGTGTCTTTTAGGAAGATGAAAAATGGATAAAAAGCTCTGTTGCCTTCTGTTGTTGCTGATTCTGGGCAGTTTCGCTTTTGCTTATAGCTTTGGTCAAAATAAAGTAAATGCCGTTCCGCAGGATTTTGCCTATATTCAAACAATGCACTTTGACATCTATTTTCCCAAAGGAGAAGATCAATTTGGCAAAACAGTTGCCTTGATGGCGGAAGATATTTATTATTATATTAAGGCAGAATTCAAAATTCCGATTGTAAGTCGCATTCCGATTATCTTTTATGCCACCAAGACGGAATTTTTGAGCACCAATATCACTTATTACCTGTTAACGGAAGGCATAGGTGGCTTTACGGAAAGTTTACATAATCGGGTAGCCATTCCTTTTGAGGGTAGTTATGCCTCTCTCGAAGAACTTATGGCGCATGAACTTACCCATGCTTATACCAATGCAATGGATGATGGTTTTTTGAATACCAATGCCTCGTTGAGACCCACTTCATTTCCTTTTTGGTTTTCGGAAGGTCTGCCGGAATATCTTTCCGTGGGTGGCGAAGATGACTATAATAATATGTATCTTCTGGATATGGTTCTGAATAGCAACATCCCTAAGCTGGGTAGCGTGGATGGCTATTTGGCATATCGTTTGGGGGAAAGTTTTTTAGCTTATATAGCAGGCCAATGGGGCAAAGAGAAAGTTTCGGAATATTATTTCTCCATTCGTGCCGCATTCAATTTGGATGAAGCAACCAAAAAGACCTTTGGGATGAATTTTGAGGACTTGGAAAAGCGTTGGCTTTATCAGCTTAGAAGGAATTATTATCCTATCATCAACAGTCATAGCATCCCCGCGGAGAGTTTTGAGCAGCGCACTTTTCATAAAAAGGATGGTTCCTACTTTAATTTGTCTCCGCGTTTTTCACCCGATGGAACGCATTATGTATATTATTCCAATGCCGGGGGCAGATACAGCATTTGGTTGGCGGGAACACAGGGTTTGGCAAAACCGCAGTTAATTTTTAAGGGTGAAAAAAGTGCTAAATCCGAAGAATTTTACTATTTTCGTTCGGCGCTTTCCTGGTTTCCAGATAACAAAAGAATCGCTTTTGCCACCAAAACAGCCACCGGCGATAAAATTCAGATTTTAGATGTTGTTACCGAAAAAATAGTTAAAACCATTTCCATTCCTGAATTACAGGCAATTTACGAAGCGGATGTTTCGCCCGATGGAATGTCTCTTATTTTGGCTGCCCAAAAAGGAATGCAAGCCGATTTATTTATGTATAATATGCAGGCAGAGACGCTTACTCAATTAACCAATGATGCCTATGATGATGAACATCCCCGTTTTTCTCCCGATGGCAAATTTATTGCCTACGACAGTGAACGCAAACTGGATAATGCAGAAAGCAGATACGGTATGTTTTCAGACCTGAAGCGTGATATTTTTACCTTGGAGTTAGAAACCGGAGAAATCGTTCAACGCACTTTTGAGACCTACGATTGTTTTGCTCCCATTTGGGCGGATAAGGGCAATAAGTTAGCTTTTCTTTCCTATAAAGAAAGCATTGCCAACTATGAAATTCTTACTTTAAACACGGGAGAACGGGCAACGCTCACCCAATGTATCGCCGGCATTTTTAACGGCGACATCAGTTCGGATGATAATTATTTTATTATGAGCGATTACTTTGACGGCGCTTGGGATATATATTTTGACGACAGTCCCTTTACTAACCTCGTTTATACGGAAAATAAACCTCCCCAAATTTATCAGCGCACGGAAGACCTTTTACAAACAATAGATTTACAGCGGCTAAACCTTTACGGAAAAAGAAGTAAAGCCCAAAGGCAGAGAGGAACTGATAGACCGCTCCATAATCCTCGCCGTCCTTATTTTTCCGAACTGGAAAAAAGCGACGACGATTCCTTAAAACTGTTTCCTGATTTTTCTTGGGATAATAAACCCGATTCTGTTTCTACACCCCCACAGATAGAAAAATACAAGGTTAAATTTGCTCTCGATAGCATTTGGGGCGGACTTGCCTATTCTTCTTACAGCGGAACCATCGGAGCTCTGGATTTAAGTTTGAGCGACATTATGGGCAATTATGGAATAGGCATCAGTTTAGGAATATCGGGTAAAATTGAGGATAGCAATATCTTTCTTTCTTTGATGAATTTAAAGCATCGTGCCGATTACGGAATTGGGGTTTATAACTATTATGACGAGACCTATTATCGGCGTTATTTACCTGGTCAGGATGATTATCTGCGTTTGCGCGATCACGAAACGGGGATGATTTTCATTTATCAATATCCTTTCAGTCGGTTTATGCGTTTGGAATCTAATAATCAGCTTTATTATGTAAAGCAGGAATGGGATTATCTGCCCCCGGAAAATGTCCAAAACGGAAACTGGGTTATGAATGTGGATAGAGGAACGGATACAGTTGTTGCACCCGGCGTGGCTTTAGTTTTTGATAATGCGCTTTATGGTTCCACGGGTCCCATGGCTGGAGAGCGTTTATATTATCTGATCAGGAAAAGCTTTGCCCAAAATGAGCTGAATTATTTTACCAACTATTTGGATTGGCGCTATTATTATTTCTTTGAAAAAAGATATTCTTTGGCTTTTCGTTTGAATGCTGCTTTCAGCATGGGTGAATCACCGGAGCGTTTTAATTTGGATGGTTTGTATGGAGTGCGCGCTTTAAATGAAGATTTGGACGGGGAAAAAATGATTATGGGTTCCGCAGAATTACGGGTTCCGTTTTTGGATAGCATAAACCTTGCTTTTCCCATTCCGCTTACTCTAAATAATATTCGGGGCAGTATTTTTATGGATATTGGAAGCGCTTGGGATGATAATTCCAATTTCCGGGGCGTGATAGACGGCAAATTGAATGATATAAAACTTGGTTATGGCATAGGACCCCGTTTGAATTTGGGGTATTTTGTTTTGAAGCTGGACATTGCCTGGCAAACCGATCTTTCCAATATTTCCAGACCTTTGTATTATTTAAGCTTAACTGAGGATTTTTAACCACTTATATAAAATAAAAAGGAGTTCACAATGAAGATTGACATCATCCGCAAAGTCCCTGATTATATGGATTGTTTAATCATCCTAAATGAGGAAAACGGTTCTCTAAACCATCTGGATTTACTTCCAGCCAACATCGTCACAATAGTGAAGGCCTATTGTAAAAGCGAGAATTATCACTTTGCATTCGGAGAAATGAAAAACTTCACCATTTTCGTGGAAAATCAGAAGCAGAACATTATTTTGCTGGGTGCGGGCAATAAAAACGACCTCACGCCGGATAAACTGCGTAAACTTTTTGCCTCTTCCATTCGTTTGGCAGGGAAGATGAAAACCAAACAAATATATCTCTTCCAGGGTTTTGAAAATCCCATCAATGATGTTTCCTTTGGGCATATTTTAACGGAAACGGCTTTGCTGGTTAACTATCAATTTAACAAATATGTAACAGTTGATAGGGGTGAGAATGAAATTGAAGCATTGCACACCGTTAGTTCCACCAAAAATACCCGCCATTTAAACAGAGGCATCGTGGAAGGACGCATTTATGGCGAAACGACAAATCTGGCAAGAACCTTGGTAAATGAACCAGCCAATGTAGTTACTCCTGAATATCTTGCCGAGTCAGCCAAAAGCGCCGCTTTGCAATATGGTTTTTCCATCGACATCTTTTCTTTGGATAAGCTTAAACGCATTAAAATGGATGCTTTTTTAGCCGTAGGTCGCGGCTCGGCTCACGAACCAAAATTAATCATTATGCGTCATAACGGCAATCCGGATAAAAAACAAGAAACCATTGCTTTAGTTGGCAAAGGTATTACTTTTGACAGCGGAGGATACTGTCTTAAAGGCGCACAGGGAATGGCTAATATGAAAGATGATATGGGAGGAGCGGCTGCCGTAATCGGAACAATGTGTGCCATTTCTGCTTTGAAATTGAAAGTTAATGTTGTAGGCGTCGTCGCTGCCTGCGAAAATATGATTTCCGGAGACGCATATCATCCGGGAGATGTAATCACTTCTATGAGCGGAAAAACCATCGAAGTTAACAACACCGATGCTGAAGGACGCTTAACTCTTTGCGACGCCATTCATTATGCCATAGAAAAAGAACATTGTGAGCGCATCATTGATATCGCTACTTTAACGGGTGCCGCAGTGGGAGCCCTCGGAACAGAAATTACTGCAATTATTACCAATAACGAACCCTGGCTGGAAATCCTGAAAAACGCCTCCAGTTTCACCGGGGAAAATATTTGGCAATTACCTACTTACGAGGACTATAAAGATCAGCTGAAATCCGAAATTGCCGATTTGAAAAATTCGGGAGGTCCCTTTGCGGGAACTATCACCGCAGGCCTTTTCCTAAAAGAATTCGTGCAAAATAAACCCTGGCTGCATATAGACATCGCCGGCACTGCCTTGAAAGATAGGGAATCGGGTGTGAATAATTTAGGAGCCACGGGAGTAGGCGTTCGCTTACTTACAACTCTTTTAAAGTATATGGAATAGAAGAATTTCCTTGCTGACATCTCCTCTTCATCTCCTCCTCTTCCTGTCCTTGTCTCCTCGTTCAGGAGGAGAGGAAGGGGAGAAGATGTCAGGGGGAAGGCAGGTGGCTGGTAAGGGACTTTTTACATTGGCTTACGATAGTTCGGCGGCAAAAATTATGTTGATTTGTGCAGTCAGCGCCAGCTGTGAGAGTTTTTTGCCTAAGGTGTGATGACTTCTTTGCACTTAAAGAAAGGCCTGAGGCAAAAAAGTGATGAAGGTGCAGAGCGTTTCTCACCTAAAGATAAATACAAAAAGGGGAAAAACTTAGGAGGTTGTATAATGAAGAGAATAAAATGGTTAATGCTTGTTATTCTGCTATTTACTTTTTCCTGCCGGAACCAGGAAACGGGAGAAAAAAAGCCACTGCTTTTGGCTTCCATTCATCCTTATGAGCTAATTTTGAAACAACTTGCGGGAGATGATTTTGAAGTTAAAAGCATTATTCCTGCCGGTGCATCACCTCATACTTGGTCTCCCGGTCCTGTGGATTTGAATAATTTCAGTTCAGCGGATTTCATTCTGGGCAATGGTTTGGGGCTGGAAAGCAATCTGGCGAAAAATTTTGCGGAACGAAAAGATGTTTATGTGGAGGCGGCAACTTTGCTGAAAGATGTTATCCCGCTGCCCGTAAAAGCAATGGAAGCGGAAGAAAATCATCCGGAAGAAGATGTTGAACACCATCATCATTCTGCTCAAGATCCGCATTTGTGGACTTCCCCTTCTTTGATGATTCGCTTGGTGGGTTATCTGGAAAAGGAACTTAGCCAGCGTTTTCCCAATTCTTCATTCGTTTTTAAACGCAATGCGCAACAGATGCAAAAAGAATTGGAAAGTTTGCAGGAAAAAATAGCCCAAGAAAGAAAGCAATATCCAAACCCAGCCATTATCACTTATCATAATGCGTTTCACTATTTTTTGCAAGAATTTGGAATAGAGGAATTGGGCTTTGTGCAGGAAAGTCCCGGCAAAGAACCCACTCCCAAAGAACTTGCCCTCCTGGGAAATATTATAAAAGAACATCAGGTGAAGGCGATCTTTCTGGAACCGCAAATGGATAAAAAAGCCGGTGAAACCCTTGCCCGAGAATTTAACTTGCAATTGCTTACCCTTGACCCTTTGGGCAGTGACGGCAAGGCACAAACCATTGCTGAATTGATAGAGGGCAACTGGCAAAAGATGAAAATGGGATTTTAGCGATACTAATGATTCAAATTAAAGACCTGGAATACAAAATAAACGGCAAGATAATTCTGGAAGATATCTTTTTGGAACTCTCCGAGGGCGAATTTGTCGCTATTATAGGGCCTAACGGAGCGGGAAAATCCACTTTGATAAAATTGATTTTAGGTTTGCTGGAATTGCAAACGGGCAGCATCTTAATTGATGGCATAGAACACTATAACTGGCTGAAAAATAATACTATCGGTTACCTTCCCCAATATGAAGAATTTGATAATGCCTTTCCTGCCACCGCTTTGGACATTGTCTTAATGGGTTTGGCGGGTCAGCTGCCTTGGGGCGCTCATTTTAACAGTAATCATAAACAGCAAGCAATGGAAACATTACAACAAACGGGAGTGGCTCATCTGGCAAAACAACAAATTGGCAAACTTTCCGGAGGCGAATTGCAAAGAGTGTTTTTAGCCCGCGCCCTGGTCACTAAAAGCAAATATCTTATTTTGGATGAACCGGAAGCAAGTTTAGACCGTCCGTCCGTAGAAAGTTTTTTCGCTCTGCTGAAAGAACTGAATAGCCAAGGCAAAACGATTATAACCATCTCTCACGATTTAACTACGCTTTCCAAATATTGCAGTTTTCTGGTTTGCTTAAATCGGCGTTTGCATTGTCATAATCAGATGGAACTAATTGATGCGGATGTAATTCATAAGACCTTTGGCGATAGCTTGCGGATTATTGAAAAGGATTATTGAACAAGATGTTGCAGTTCTCATTTTTGGTTTATGCTTTTCTGGGCGCTTTACTTTCGGGTTTGTCGTTGGCAGTTTTTGCTCCTTTTGTAACTTTAAGAAGGATTTCATATTTGGGTGAAGCGCTTTCCCATATTGCCTTTGCGGGAATTGCCCTGGCTATTTTGGCAGGATTGAATTTAACGCTTACCACCCTGATTTTTGTAATGCTGATCGCCTGGGGAATCACTTGGTTGGCAAAAAAGCATAATATCCAAGAATCCAATACGATAACGATATTTTTGTCCTTAAGTATGGCACTGGGTATTATTCTGATTTCCCTATCTAAAAATTACAGTTTTGATCTCTCCAGCTACCTTTTTGGCAATGTGCTGTTGGTTACCAAAAGTGAAATTATTTCGCTAACTGTTTTGTCCGTGCTGAATATTGGCTTTGTCAGCTTTTTCTATAAGGAACTATTTTATTTAACCTACAATCCAATGATGGCAAAGGTCTATCGGATAAAGACCGAGCCGGTGAATTTAATTTTTATGCTGCTTTTGGCTGCCAATATCGTAATTAATGTGAAAAGCGCAGGCATAATCTTGGTTACCGCTCAGCTTATTTTGCCGGCTGTAATTGCCTTTAATTTTGTGCATCGGCTGTCCAAAGCTATTATTATCTCTGGTTTTGTTGCTGTTTTTTCTGCTTGCATTGGTTTTTATTTAAGTTTTCAGTTTAATTTACCGACGGGAGCAAGTATTGTTGTCTTTGAGGCAATCCTTTACTTTCTCTCTTTGCTTTATCCGGCACATTGAAATTGAAGTGTTGTGTAGCCGGCGGACGCCGTTCCGCCGCAAAAAAAAAAGTGTGTAGCCGGCGGACGCTGATCCGCCGCAAAAAAAAAAGTGTGTAGTCGGCGGACGCTGATCCGCCGCAAAAAAAAAAGTGTGTAGCCGACGGACGCTGATCCGCCGCAATAAGGGAAAAATGAAAAATTTTAAATACCGCTTGCTCTCATTGTTCATCGGCCTTGTTTTTGCCGTGGCAATTTGGCAAACAGCCGAAACGCATATTGCCGATTTTTGGGGTAAAACCCTGTTCCATATATTTGGCAATAGTTTTATGGAAGTATCCACAATGGATAAAAACGGCATTCCGATGCGTTATTATCCTTCCGCAAAAAAAGTTTATGACCCGGAACTTATTGCCGCTCAATCCTCCCGCTTTTATAAAACCCGGATAGAAGAACCGCGTAAAACTGCCTTTTTGCTTTACAGTAAATGGCTGGAAGAACATTTGGATGAAAATGGCAATATTTCCAATGATTTTGATTATCCCAAAGCGGGAATTAAAAAACCCTGGTTCAGTTCTACTGCCAATAGCGCTACGATGGTTGCTTTGGCTCAAAGAGCAGGTCATTTAAGAGATCCGGAACCCTTTATCAAAGCCAGAAAAATGCTGTATAATCTCCAGCCGGATAATGGTTCTTTTAGCTTTTATGAAAAAACAGGTGGAATCTGGTTTCAGGAATTTCCTACCGAGCCCTATTCCCTCTCCGGAATGCTGAAGACATTGATAAATCTATCCGAATACCACAAAATGGTGGACGACAGCTTATCCCAAAAACTTTTTCAGCAAGGTGTCATCGCTCTGCAGGCAAAATTACCTGAACTGGCAAAACATAACTGGCTGGATGATAAATATCACTATAAAAATAAACGCAGTGAACATCTGGAACTTACCCAGCTTTTGGCAGAAGTGAATTCCGCCACTGCCGATTCTGTCTTTACTCCCTATATCTATAACTATCAGGCGAAAAACAGACAGTTTGTCCTGTTTCAACTGATCAGCCGTCCCCAACCGGGCAGAATTCTGGGCTTTTTGTTTGCCTGGGCTGTTTTTTATTTGATTGCCTACCTGTTTTTGAAACCGAAGAAAAGTGCAATGGGCGAAGCAAGCAATAGCTAAAAAAGGTAATAAACACTTTCGGTGTTCTCGGTGCTCTCGGTGGCTAATTATAGATGAGAGAGATAATGGCTAAAAAAGTGAGAGGGAAATTTTGGATTATGGTAAGTTAGGAGACATTATAGCGCAATAAACTTCTCATCTAAATCCCTATAATCCTGTTTATCCCTTACCGGGGAAAGTAAATTTAACTGTTTATAACATCAAAGGGCAGGTAGTAAAAAAATTAGTTGACGAAAAACAACTACCTGGTAATTATAAAATAGTTTGGAATGGAAAGGATAAAAAAGAAAAAGAAGTAGCTTCAGGGATATATTTTGTTAGAATTGAGCAGAATAACAAGATTCATACTCGCAAAATGATGCTTATAAAATAACAGATCAAAGTTTAGGGAAGCCCTGAACTCAGGGTTTCCCAAATTATCAAACACATAAGGAGAAGAAATGAAACAATATATATTATTGTTTGCCTTGGTGCTCATTTTAATTCCTTTAAGTGGAACAGAAAGAGTAGGGGGTTGGATTCATAATGATACTGTTTGGACTGCAGTAAATAGCCCTTATATTGTGCAAAGCTTTCTCTATATTGCTTCGGGAGTAACTCTTACGATAGAACCTGGGGTTCAAGTTCTGGTTATGGGTGCTTCCAATAGTGTTGACTGGTGGGATTTTTTCTGGACGGGAA
>JBDKSF010000113.1 GCA_039680785.1 Candidatus Cloacimonas sp. | reverse complement strand
CCATATTTAATAAATCAAGGTTCAATAGCTCCAGGTTCAATAGATCTAGATTTAATTTTATAAATTAATATTTCTTTCCTGGAAAATGTGATCTCAATTCCGTTAAAGTTTCTATTCCGCGTCTACGTAATTCTTTAAGATTTCCCTGATATACGAAAGCTGCCGGCACTAACAGTAAAGGAACAGTTGCTGCAGCTTTAGCTCCTTCTGAAACAGGCAGAGCAGCTAAAAAGCTTGCTCCGGTAGCACCATAAATAGGAACTATAGGAAACAGCATTCCTAAACCAAATGCTCTTCTAAAATGTATGCCTAATTTTGCAGCCAGAAAACCGTTAGACCCTATAACCACACCAATGCCAATACTTGGTCCTATAGTCCGAAACGGATTATAGGACGGTCCAATATATAGTCCAAAATCAACACCAAAAAAGGAAACGAGTCCATTGAATTGATTCCTTTCCTGATTGGAGTTTCCTCCAAGCCCTGATACAACTATGCCTATGTCCAGTTGCAGAGGCCCTCTTCCTACTCCCCCTCCGTCCATTATTATATTATTACTTCCTTAAAGATAATAAGATTTACCTATCTTCTGATTTCTTCAAAAAAGTATGAATCTTTATTTTGAGTATTAAGTTTGAATACGCACTACTCTAACAGTCTTTTTATTTGGCAAGTCACTCACAATTTCATATTCAAATCCCATGGAACCTAACTCTATGACAAACCATTTCGGAAGATGACTGCAAATAACGTCTAGCCTGTTAAATTCTCTGTTTTTCAGATAAGGGATTAGAATCTTCTTTGAAGTCAAGTTCGGATTTTTAAACATGATGTCTTCTATATTTATCGAAAAATCACCTTCGCTCACACCAGGTTCCAGAAACTGCATGATGTCAAATTTGGGCGGTTCTTTCTGACGCTCCTCAATTGCCTCAAGCATTTCTTCTTTGATTGAGGCAAGAAGATTCATCACATTACCTTCCACAAGGAATATATCAAAACCCGCTGCTTGAAAAGTCCCGGACGCTATTCCTGGGATTTCACTTGCAGCAATTATTTTTACGTCGCCAAGCTGCTTTATTGTATCCGCTACAGCCGTGCGTACCGCAGCCATGCCCTTCGCGTTGCAAACTTCATTTTCAAAACGAGTCAGAACTTTCCATTCTCCACCGTCTTCCTCATATATTGCAATAAATCCTGGCTCAAATATCGAACTTGCTGTCTGGTTCTCGTTTTCCACAACTGCTATTTTCAAGGTGCGTCCTCCTATCGTGTTGAAATTTATGGCATATCGGGATGAAATTTATGGTATATCGGGATGCGATTAAAACAATTGCTTACCATTGGATTATTACTCAATTTGCATATAAGCTCTGCTGGATTCATTCAGCAATCTGCAATATTATCATTTGCGGAAACTCTTTTATTTTACTCTATCCGGCGAACAATGATCCTTTCATAGTTTTCCATAAATCACCAGCTACTTGTTTTGTAAATGATAAACTCCAGTTCTGGTTTTGTGCAACAAAAAGTGGCCCAAAAAATGAAATTGGAAGCAGCACGAAAAGAGTCGAAAATATGCCAGAATATTCTGGTTCAGGGCTATTGCTTAGGATAACTAACTTAAATTTATTAAAAAATCAAGTTTTGGCAATTCCATCATACTTTTCTGTTGCAGAAATTTTTAGGTAGATAAGTTTCAGGTAGATAAGTTTCAGGTAGACAAGTTTTTCGATTTTAATTCATAAGTGGTTATATCGAAGTTGATACAGCCTAATGTCCTACTTATTGTAATATCTATAGGTGTAAAGTTATTTAAATATAAATAACATGTATTCCAGAGAGGGAAATGGTAGACACTTCTTTCTCACTGCTTCAAACAAACCCACAATTTTCAGCCCTGGTTTTAATTCTGGTACTGTGGGAGCTTTTCTGGAAGGGTATAGCTCTATGGAAAGCAGCGCGAGAATCCCAGAAATACTGGTTTATCGTTATACTCGTTTTGAATACGGCTGGAATTTTACCTATTCTTTATATTTTCTTATTTAAGAAAGGAAGAAAGGGAATATAAATCAAGAATGCTGCTGTAATTTGAAAAATTGAATAGTTTACAAATCTACAAATTTTGTAAACTATTCTCCATGAATCAGCAGATCTTCCTGTTAGTTTCCACAAATATATTTGAGAAGTTAGCCAAATAGTTTAACAGAAGTTTAGAGACGTAAACTGGCTATATTTCTCTTTAGATTTGACATTTTTATCGTTATTCAATTTAATAATCTATTGATTTACTTCACTGTAATGTAATTCGTCATGGTTTTAGTACTACTGCCTTTAGCATTCTTTGCTGTTAAACTGACAGTATATTTTCCGGCTTTACTGTAGGTATATGTAGGACTCTTGGCTGTTGAAGTTTTTCCATCTCCAAAACTCCATTTCCATGAA
>JBDKSF010000112.1 GCA_039680785.1 Candidatus Cloacimonas sp. | reverse complement strand
ATATGAAAAAAATCCGGAAAAAATAGTAGAACCATATGCTATCAGAGCCGTTATTCCAAGTAATTTACCGGCACCTTTACCTAAATCTGCAATTCCGGGAGCAACCAGTCCGAGAATAATCAAAGGTATTATAAACCCCAGGAAGTTACTGAAAACCGAATTGATTGTAACAAAAAATTTAACGACAGGAATTGGAAAAATAAACGACGACAGAATACCCAAAATAATTGCGATAATGATCTTTGTAAGAAGACCCACTTTGAAGTTAATCATATATTGCTTTTTTAATTTTTATAAAATTTCTCCTCCTCTTTGAGAATGCCAACTCCATATTCTCCTGACGATATTGCCCAAGCTCTATTCATCAATCCTGTATTAAAGACAATAGAAATGTTTCCATATTTATCCACAGCAATAATCCCCCCACCCGATCCGCCCATTGGATCTATTTTATTAAAAATCACCTCATTTGCAGCTTCTTCCAACGTGTATCCTTTATAATCAATCAGAGCCGAAATATCAAATGCAACCACCCTTCTTATCCACAACTCCCCATGACCTGTTCCTGAAACAGCAACCGTATTGTTATTGGCATATGTCCCTGCCCCAATAATCGGCACATCGCCTACTCTACCCCATTTTTTTCCTGACATCCCACCTGTAGAGGTTGCAGCAGCAAGATTACCATGAATATCCAGAGCGACACACCCGACCGTTCCCCTGGGATCAGGTTTCTCACGACTCTCTTTAATTTTATTGATTTGCTCTGTGCGGTTTTTTGTAGAAAAGTATGAGTTTTCAACAATTTCCTGCCCCATTGATTTGGCAAACGCAGAAGCCCCATCCCCAATCAGAAAAACATGCTGTGTACTGTCCATGACCAGTCTTGCAGTTTTTATCGGATTTTTAATATCTCTTACTCCCGCTATAGCGCCAGCCTTTAGATTTGATCCATCCATTATGGCTGCATCCAGTTCGTGAATTCCTGCAATGTTAAATACTGCTCCTTTTCCTTCATTAAACAGGGGACAGTCTTCCAGATAAACAACAACAGCTTGCACTGTATTCAGGCTGCTCTCTCCCCGGGAAAGCATATCTCTACCAATATTCAGAGCGGCAAGAAGTTGCGTTTCATACTCCTTTTTCTTTTCATCATCAAAAGAAGATGGTGCGCTTCCTGCTCCCCCGTGAATTGCTATTGCCCATTTTTCCTGTTGTCTTTTACCTTGAGCAATAACTAGGTGGCAGCCAAGTGTAACCATTATCAATGTGGCAATTATCTTAATTTTCATAATTGTCAAAAGTAGTAAACATTTCTAAATATTATTAATCAACCTTTAACTCACCTAAGCTCAGTCAACTACGCAGGCAGCTTTTTCTCTTTTCCAGGTGGTAGCAGAGAATATTATCGCTAAAATACTCGCTACAATAAAGATCCAAAATGTTGCGTTCCATCCTAAACTTTTATCTGTAGCTACTGCTCCTATCAAAATTTTTGAGAGAAGAGCATCTCCAATAAGATACCCGAACAATCCTACAAAGCCGGCTGCAGTACCTGCAGCATTTTTTGGTACCAGGTTAACCGCCTGAATTCCTATTAAAGCTACCGGCCCATAAATAAAAAAGCCTATTGCAATTAATGAACTGTACACTACTGCTACCCTTGTTGCAATAAAATCAGTGGAAAAAACATCCGAAATATAAGCTGCCACAGGCGCTGCTTTCCAATATAAGATTATTGAGAACAACACTAGTAACATATAAATAACGTTTGCAGGAGCACACCTTCCTTTAAACAATTTAGCAGAAATTAACCCACAAATAATCGTTCCCGGAACCCCTGCGTAATTATGAAGAGAGAAGGCCATTTTACTTTGTTCACTTGTTAGTAAACCTGCCTCTTGGCAGTAAGTTGGTGACCAGTCTCCAATGCCATATCTAACCAAATAAACAAAGATGTTTGCAAGAGCTATTAGCCAAAGGACCTTATTTTTGAATATATACTTGATAAACAATTCTGAAACAGGAATTTTTTCCTCAGAACTCATTTCCTTCTTAACAGTATAATCATTTCTATACTTATCAACTGGTGGCAGTCCACAGGATTGAGGAGTATCCCTCAATGCCCACCAGCAAAAGATAGCAACAATAAGAGCTACAGCTGCCGGAAATACAAATACTGCTCTCCAACTTTGATCAACCATTGCTCCACCGCCAATATCAACCATAAAGAAACCGCCCAACACAATAGTTCCCACAGCAGCAAGGTTGCCCATTAAACCACTTCCAAAAGTATGAGAGGTATTCCATATTGACATCTTAAAGCTTCTCTCATTATGAGAAAACCAATGCACCATTACCCTTCCACACGGAGGCCATCCCATTCCCGAAAGCCACCCGATAATCAACATCAAAATAAAAATAATAGCAACAGAGCTGGTGGCAAAAGAGAAAAGACCAACAGACATCATTAAAATTGATGAAAGAATCAATCCTATTACCAAAAATTTACGAGCATCAGATCTGTCTGATAAACTTCCCATTATAAATTTACTAAATGCATATGCGATAGAAAGTGCGGAGAGTGCAATACCCAACTCGAACTTGGTATAGCCTAACCCGCCATTTTCTACGGATTGAATCATCCCTGGTATAGCCAATGCAAGATTTTTTCTA
>JBDKSF010000111.1 GCA_039680785.1 Candidatus Cloacimonas sp. | reverse complement strand
GGCATATTATTATCTGGGATAGTAAAGAAAATCAATTGCATATAGTAAGTAAACCTGTGTTAAATGATACCGCTCCTGTTTTTGATCCGGAAGGAAAGTATCTCTATTTTGTGTCGGTGCGCAATTTAAATCCTTTACCAGATGGCATTCAGTTTGATTTCATCTATCCCAATTCCTATAAACCCTATTTAATTCCGTTGAAAAAAGAGCTGCGTTCTCCTTTTATTCAGGAACCGAAACCCTTTGAAGCAAAACCGGAAATCCCTAAAAAAGATGAGAAAAAAGAAGAGAAAGAACCCAAAGACGAAATTAAACCTGTAGAAATTGATTTTGACGGGATCTGTGACCGCGTAATAGAATTTCCTGTTTCGTCCGGAATTTATGGTGGTTTGAGTGCAATCAAAGACCGCTTGTTTTATGTGAATATGCCTCTGGAAAACAGAGCGGATGATGAAAACAAGTTTGATTTGATGTGCTACGATTTGAACAAACTGGAGAGCTGGACTTATGCCAAAGATATTACAGGTTATCATATCTGCCAGGATGGCTCTGCTATTTTAATTCGCCAAAAGGATAAACTCCGGATTATTTCTACTAAACTTGAGCCCAAAGCTGACTTACCAGCAGACACAACACCCGGAAAAAAGAGCGGATATATTGATTTGAACCGTTTTTCTGTGGAAATTGTGCCTATTGCAGAATGGCAACAGATGTTTAAAGAGGCCTGGCGTTTACAGACACAACAATATTGGGTGGAAGATATGGCAGGAATTAACTGGCAAAAGGTTTTTGACCTCTATTATCCCTTAGTTGAGCGCTGTGCCTGCAGAAGTGATTTTTCCGATTTGATGTGGGAAGTGCAAGGCGAATTGGGCACCAGCCACTGTTACGAATTTGGTGGGGACTATCGTCCAAGCCCAAATTATAGAATTGGTAAATTGGGCATTGATTATCGCTATAATGCTCGCAAAAAGGGCTATGAAATAATCCGTATTTTAAAAGGAGACCATTGGCTAAGCGAAAACCGTTCGCCTTTTATGAACCCGGGTATTAATGTTTCCGAGGGTTGGATAATTAAAGCCGTAAATGGAATTCCCGTAAATAAAACTACCCCTCCGGAAAGATTAACTTTAAATTTAGCGGGACAACAAGTGCAGCTAAGTGTTACCAGCCCCGATGGTAAAGAAGAAAAAGTGGTAACCCTGCCTACGATGAAAGATGAAACTCAAGCTCGTTATCGGGATTGGGTAGAAAGTAATCGTGAATATGTCCATAATGCCTCTAAAGGCAAACTTGGCTATCTGCATCTTCCGGATATGCAAAAAGATGGTTTGATAGAATTCCATCGCTATTTCCTGGCAGAAGTGGATCACGAAGGACTGGTTATTGATGTCCGTAGCAATGGAGGAGGCAGCGTTTCCGGATTATTGCTGCAAAAACTGGCACGCAAAAGAATCGGCTATGATAAAACCCGTTGGTGGGGTGCCAATCCTTATATGGATAATGCTCCCATGGGTCCTATGGTTTGTATTACGGATGAACATGCCGGTAGCGATGGCGATATTTTCTCCCACAGTTTCAAACTTTTGGGCTTGGGAAAACTGATTGGTAAAAGAACCTGGGGGGGAGTAATCGGAATTTGGCCCAGGCATTGGCTGGTGGATGGAACAATTACAACTCAACCGGAATTCAGTTTTTGGTTCAAAGATGTCGGTTGGGGTGTGGAAAATTACGGAACCGATCCCGATATTGAAGTGGATATTATGCCTCAGGATTATGTTCAGGGAAAAGACCCGCAACTGGATGTTGCCATCAAAACCTGCCTGGCAGAAATAAAGAAAAATCCTCCGCTGAAACC
>JBDKSF010000110.1 GCA_039680785.1 Candidatus Cloacimonas sp. | reverse complement strand
ACTTCTTCCAGATATGCGCAAAGTTGTTCGTATTTTTCTCTCACTGCATCGGCACGAGCGTAATCACAATTTTCTTCCAATTCGGCAAGTTCATCTATCACTTTCAGTAATTCCGCTTTTACCTCGTCAATCGTTTGCAAATCCGCCATCGGAAGAGAGGGAAAGTTTTTTTGGATTTGTAATTGTTGATTATCATATTTTAGGGAGGCAGCGAGCTGACTATAAGCATTTTGAGGAGGATTTTGATAGGACTCCAGTTCCTCACAAGCAATATTTTGGTTTGGATGTCTTAGCAGAATTAAAAGATACCTGATACCTTTGCTGAGGTATAAAGTATGCTCTTTCCCTTGATAATAAAGGATAACTTTCTTGTTTGCATCTTGAAAGGAGAAGCCATCGGTAACTGTAATTGGAGCGGCTGATTTCATATTTCACCTTCTTTAGCTTTATTGTGCCAATGTTCATAGAATATTTCTAATTTCTGGTGGCATAATATTAGCATTGCTAAATCTGTCAATAAAAATAAGCAATGCTTATTAAATGTTAGTGTGGCACAATATAAATAGAGGCAAAATCCTCTTTTCTCAAAATGGCTACCTTTTAAATCATTTTCCCGATAGGAGGCAAGCTATTTATAGGTAATAGTGTTTTATTTTAGCTGCTCTTTTTTGAGGGGCGGAAAATTGGACAGCAAAATTGTTTTTGCCTTATTGCCAAAAGATTTGTGGCAGATAAACCCATAAATCTTGATTTTTCCCTTGACATAAATCCTAAGGGTTTATTTATGAATACCTTATTGCTAAACAACAGCAAAGAAGTCCTAAATAAATACTTTTTTAAGGAGAAGGAAAAATGACAAAAGCCGATTTAGTCAAAATTATTTCGGAAAATACCGGAATTATCCGTAAAGATGTTGCTGTCGTAGTTGATGCCTTTTTGTTAGCCATAAAAGATAGTTTGGTAAAAGGTAATCATATCGAAATTAGAGGTTTTGGAACTTTTAAAGTAAAAACCCGTAAACCTCGCGTTGGCCGTAACCCCAAAACAGACCAAAAAGTTCCAGTTCCTGCCAGAACCGTTCCTACCTTCAAATTTTCCCACGATTTCAAAAATTCCGTGGGTGATGTAAAAGTAAAGTAGAAGAGAATCTACTATGCCTTGCGGAAAAAAGAGAAAACGCCATAAAATCGCCACGCATAAAAGGAAGAAACGTCTTCGTAAAGACCGTCATAAACATAAATAGGTAAGCAGGAAACATACTGTTTGATAAATTAACGCCGTTTCTTTTTGGGGAGAAACGGCTTTTTTTATGTCTCAAATCTGCACTATTGGGTGGTATTAGCTATTTGCTTGTTACACAGAGGATTCTCTTACAATCCAGTAACGCTGCCGTAACACTGCTGTTGTTTCGTTACGGAAATGTAACTGATATGTTACTGAGGTGTAAATCCAGCAAGCGAGTAGGAAGCATAAAAGTTTGGAGATTAGCGTTACGGAGCTTGTTTGAGCTGTGAAGAGGGAGAGTATGAACCATATTATCGTATATAATGGGGCAAAAAAAACTTGGCCCCTAAATTGCTTGGCAGAGCAAAGAAGATGGTAGGTAAAAAGTGCTGGCAGACAAGGTAATGGAGCTAAAATTAGGGCATTTTGGTTTGCGGAAAAGAGGGCTATAATTCGCTAATAGATAATTGTCCTTAGCAAAATATAGCCCTCCCCATTTTAAAATCCTACATTCCTTGTTTCCACAAATCCAGCCCGAACGACCCTACAAACATTGTTGCTAAAATAAAATTGCCTGACTCCTCATCCTCATTTCAAGAGGGTAATTTTTTTGATATAGCTTGCGTTGCTGGTTTGCATTCTAAGGTAATAAACACCGGTTGCACAGGCGGAACCATTATTATCTTCTCCCTGCCATAAAAGTTTATAGCGTCCTTTATCTTTTGTGGCATTTACAAGGGAGCGCACCAGTTGTCCTTTGAAATTGTAAATATCCATTGTAACCAAAGAAGGTTCTTTTAGTTCATACATAATGGTAGCCGTGGGATTGAAGGGATTGGGATAGATGGAACGAATGCCTGTAACCAATGGAATTTCCGGGGTGGCGTTATGAGAGCCGGAAAAATAAACGCTGCGAGCGCCGTAATAATTAATATAACCATCATAATCCACCGCTTCCAGCCAATAATAATATGTCCCTGGCTCATAAATTTCCTTATCGGCAAAGAGATAGACCTGCTGGTCGGAAGTATTGGTGGCAGGAATTAAAGGGCTAATCACGGTTGCCAGAGCTAAATCATCAACAATGCCTCTCTGCACATAATAGCCATTAACCCCGGTTTCGGATTCTGTTACCCACATCACATTAATTCCGTTTTGCGCATTAACATTTGCCGTAAAAGCCGATAACTCCACTGGCAGGGTATTGTCCTGTCCACTGAGAACAACCGGCACATTACTTTTACTGCCAAAAGGAATATTAGTAAAGACAATGGAACCGGGTTCCGTGCAAGGATAGGGATTTCCCAGATTCCAAGTATTATTATAGTAAGAGACGGCATACCAAGTTCCGGAAGGGACTCTTACATTAAGATTGGATGCCTCATCACCACTGAACATCATTATATGTGGATTAGTTAAATTGGCTTGATTAGGAAGCGGAGGGAAATTACTCAAGCTGTCTATGGTGGCTAAAATGCCGGTTAGATTGGCTTCTGGGCTACCAGTAAATTCAAAACCATTAGTATTATCTATGTAATCATAGGTTCCGATAAATCTGATATTTTTATCTCCATTTAGGTCTATTATGTTCGCACTATCGTGATTGCTGTCCAAAACCCAATTGTAAAAAGGTTTAATAACGGAAAACTGGTGAGCGGACCCCCACGGGAAAGAAAAAGTATGGGGAGTAAATTCACCCGTATCAGTTCCATTATGGTAAATTGCCGCTCCGATTGGTTTGGAACGGACAACTACAATGTAATAGTTACCGGTAGTGAACAGCCAAGTATTGCCTGAAACGGTTTCCAAAGGAGTAATGGTATCCACTCTCCAATAATAGGAAGATGTTGCCGATAATGTTTCGGAAAATGAGAAATCACTCGTTGAACAGGAAGCGCCGTTAACAAGATTCCAATTGCCAATGCTGGTTCCTAAATAAAATTTATAACTTGAAGCGCCCGCCACATCATCCCAGTTAAAAGCATTGCTCTGAACATTGATGGCTAAATTTGCCGGAGAAGGGTTAACCGCTTTGCCGTCGGCAGTGGTGAAAGACCATCTTTGAGTGTCACTTGCCATACCATAATTATTGTTGCCAATGGCTGACCAGTAATAGGTGGTATTAAATTTTAATAAAGAGGGGGTATAGGAAGGGGAAGCAACTCTTACGCCGTCAGCGATGTTCGGAACTGTTTCCAGTAGGAAAGAACGGTTGTTTGCACTATATAAATCATCGTCCCATTTGCCACTTACGGAATAATTGAGAGTGGCATAATGCTGATTATTGGAATCATTGTTTGGCTCGCCTGTATTCCAGTTGGTATAAGACCAAGGGTCGTTATTGTCAAATCGCCAGCAATTTTCAGCCAAGCGATCGGTTCCTCCGAACCATTTGATGCTGTTGGCGGATTCAGCCAAAAAAGTATTTTCATTGGCACTGCCAATAGTGGCTAAATAACCACCTTCCGATTCAGCCATCGCTTGAGCCAGACACCAAGTTGTGGTGGAATTATAACTATAATAGCGGTGGCCATTCCAGACGCCTTTGTTGGTATAGCTTAAGGCAGAGCTGATGGTATTGTTGGTGCCCAAATAAAGGGAATAGGCATTCGGAGCGCCGCTGGGAGCAGTCCAAGTGAAAATGGCGTTGATGGGAATATTATTGGCATTATTAGCAGGGTAAATGGAGGAACTGGAAATGGGCAATGGCATTGTTCCCGTGCCACCTGTAGTAAAAGTCCATTCCGTAGAGCTTAAAGGTCTTCCAAATTGATCATAAGGAATGACAACCCAGCTATATTGTGTATTTGCGGCAAGATTTGTTTGTTGGAAAGCATAGGAAGTGCCATAAACGATTCTTCCTTCAATAACATCGGCAGGATATTCCAATAAAAAGCGGCAAGTTGCTGAACTGTTATTATCATTCCACTTTCCAGTGTATCCGGAAGACGCAGAATAGGTCTGAACATAATCCTCATCATTGCTATTGTTTGGTTCAGCTGCATTCCAGTTATAATAAGTTACGGGTTCACTGGTTACCCATTTCATTATGCCTTCCGTTTCCGCATCGGATAAACCAATCCAGTAATTGGCATCGGTAGGAACCAAATTTTGTTCCTGCGCGGAAGTGATAGTCATTAAATAAGCGCCTGCTTTTTCACAAGCAGTTTTGGCATTTGCCCAGGTAGCAGTGGTAGTGGTTTTATAATATTTATGCCCGTTCAGGGTTCCTATATAAGTAGTGGAATATCCTGTGGGAGGGGTTTTAGCGGTTTTATAAACATAAAGACGATAATATTCCGCTCCAGCAACGCTTGTCCAGGAAAGAACAGGATTTAAAGGAACTCCAGTGGTATTATTAGCAGGTGAATTTATATTGGGTAAAGAGGAAACAGTTCCGGAAGAATTAGTGGTAAAACTCCAGACAGGACTATTGGCATTATCACCATCGGCATTATAGGCAATTACTTTCCAATAATAGACAGTATTGGGTTTAAGAGTAATATCCAAATCCAGATGCGAAGAGCCAGTTAGGACATTATTCATAATATTGCCATCCAATTCCAGAAGATAATTTAGTGCCTCGTTTGTGTTTGAGCTGTCTTTCCATTTGCCATTGGATCTGATATAGGCGTAACCGGTACTGGGCACATTACCCGACCAATTTGTGTAACTATAGGGTTGCCCATCTTCCCAGACCCAGGAACTATTTCCGGTTTTGGAAAGCCCGAGCCAACAATTGGTAGAAATACTGTTTTGTATGAGGTCATTTATTTGCAGAGTATAAGCTGAAGCAAGAGTTCCACCTGCATTTTGGCAGGCAGATTTGGCATCTGCCCAGGTAGCTGTGCTATTGGAAAGATAATAGTCCTTGCCATACATAGAAAATTTGTAGGTGTAACCGGTGGGGTTTTGGGGCTTTTCCCAAAGAGATACTTTATATCCGTAAGGTTCTCCACCCGTGCCTTTACTGAATTGCCAATCCAGAGATGGCAGATTCACCGAAATATTGGTTGCTCCATTTGCTGGAAATGGAGAATTTGAGGAAAGGGGAACCACTGCCCATAATTGCATACCCACTAAAAGATAGGTTAGCAACATAATCAGCTTAGAAATGTCTTTTGTTTTCATAAACACCTGCTATTTTTTTTAAATCTCTATATATTAGGGGGTGACAAAATTGGCTTTGTCACCGTTGCTTTAAAACGAAGTCAGTATAAAATATGTTAACCTACTCATAAATATGGTAATTATTAATATTCTTATGTGTAGTTGATCCTTTGTCCCAAGGTAACTTATAAGGTCAATAGTTTTTAGGGTATATTATTGGCAAAGTGGCTAATTGTTGTTGATAAATATCAACAAGATACCTTATGCATTATCTGGAAGGAATAGGTAAATACCCAGTAATGAAGGAGTTCCACTAATCTGACTGTATTTAAAAAATAAATATTGAGGCGAGAAAATATTTTCTTATAGTCGATGCAGAAGTTCTAATTTCAGGCGGTAATATTTTTAGCTTTGATAAAAGAAAAATGAATTTACCAAGACCACACTAATCTAAAACGAACTTTTCCTATCTCACGATCTTACTTTTCACTTATCTCATTGGAAAACTAATGCTCGCTTTTAGCTCTTTCCATTTTTGCCAAAATCATTTACGGCTTGACAAATATCCTATCCAATTATGGTGTCGTTTGAATTGTAAAAATACTAAAAACAGGATAGATAATGGCGTTTGAACAAGAAATGAAATTAGTAGGCAGAGGGGTTGAAGAGATTATCTCTGCCGAGGAATTGAAAGCAAAATTTGCCAAGTCAGCAAAAACGGGAAAACCCCTCCGGATTAAATATGGAATTGATCCAACCGGTTCGGATGTGCATATAGGACATTTAGTCCCCATCCGTAAAATGCGTCAATTTCAGGATTTAGGACATATTGGAGTAATCATAATAGGTGATTTTACAGCTCAAATTGGAGATCCTACCGGTCGGGATGAAAGCCGTCCTCCTTTAACTGCCGAAGCAGTGAAAAAGAATAGCGAAAAATATATGGAACAATTATATACGGTGCTTATTCCTGAAAAAACGGAAGTTCGTTATCAAAGCGAATGGTTTAGTAAAATGGGAATGAGCGATGTAATTAAGTTAATGGGAAAATTCACTTTAGCTCAATTTATGGCACATGAGACCTTTCGTCTGCGTTATGAAAAAGGGCTTTCTTTAGGTATGCACGAAATACTCTATCCCGTTTTACAAGGTTATGATTCTGTAGCCGTGCAAAGCGATGTGGAATTGGGAGCTACGGAACAAAAATTCAATATTCTTTGCGGTAGGGATATGCAAAGACATTTTGGCATGGAACAACAGGTAACTATTCTATCTCCCATTTTAATTGGTACCGATGGAGTGCAGAAGATGGGAAAATCGCTTCATAACTACATAGCCATATATGATTCTCCCCAAGATAAATACGGAAAAGTTATGTCCATTCCTGATAGTTTGATTTTGCAATATTTCTATTATGCCACCAATCTGCCGGAAGAAGAAATAGAACAGATCAAAAAAGAACTGGAAACAGGCACGAATCCGATGCTGCTTAAAAAACGGCTTGCCCGCGCAATTGTGACTTTGTATCATAGTGCGGAAGAGGCAAAAGAAGCGGAAGCGGCTTTTGAAAAACAATTTTCTTGTCGCGAAACGCCGGAAAATATACCGGAATTTGCTCTTTCGGAAAGCGCATATAAGCTGGCTAAGCTATTGGTGGATAGTGGTATATGTTCTACTAACGGAGAAGCTAAACGCCTTATCCAAGGCGGTGCAGTAACCCTCAATGGAAATAAAATTACTGCTTTTGATGCTACGGTTACTCTGCAAGAGGGAGACATAATCAAGGCAGGAAAGCGTAATTACATAAAGATAAAAAAGATATGATGAGTTCAAAGTTTATTAAACTGCTCTTGGACGCGGCAATAATAGCTCTTGTTTTTTACAGCATTATTATCCATGAGTTCTGTCATTCTCTTGCTGCTTACTGGCTGGGTGATGATTCTGCTAAAAGAGCCGGACGCTTAACTCTGAATCCGTTAAAACACATTGACTGGTTTGGAACGGTTATTTTGCCACTGTTTTTGTATTTTACTTGCGGTTTTATATATGGATATGCTAAGCCGGTTCCTTTTAATCCCTATAATTTTAAGAATTTTAAAAGAGATTCTGGATTAACGGGTTTGGCAGGTCCGCTCTCCAATTTCTTAGTGGCGATTGTGTTTGCCTTGATTTTCCATTTGTTTGGTTTTTCAATGGTTATCCAATATATTTGTACTTATGTAATTTACTTAAATTTGGTGCTTGCTATTTTTAATTTGATTCCTATTCCCCCTTTGGATGGTTCCAAAGTGATTGGGATATTTTTAACTGATCAAGCATATTATAAATGGACAATGCAGGAACGGAAAGGGATGATTTATCTATTTGCGTTTATTATAATTACCAGCTTGCTGGGATGGAATATAATCGGCAAAATATTGCTTCCACCGGTGAATTTTTTGATGCAGGTTATGGGTGTGCAATAAATATACATTTCACAGATTACCTGTTAACACAGATTATATAGGTAAAAAGTGGACTGACTGAAAAGGGCTTTTTTAAGAAGATTTCGCTTCTGAGTAATAAAAAAATAATATAGAGGAGTTACACAATGGAACTGAAGGAATTACAACAAATAATTCAGGCAAATAAAGTAAAAGCCATAGACCTGAAATATTGCGGACTGGATGGAAAATGGTATCATATAACTTTTCCTGCACGCAGTATTGCTGAAGTTATGGAAATAGGCATACCTTTTGATGGTTCTTCCATAGCCGGTATGAGAAGTGTGGAAAGTGGAGATATGGTTTTAATGCCAGATATGAATACAGCGCAATTAGACCCTTTTTATGAGACACCCACTTTGAGAATGATTTGTTCTATCTGCGATGCGGATACCAGAATAGGAGTAAAAAAAGACCCGCGCAGCGTTGCTTTGAGAGCTAATGAATATTTACGCTCCACTGGTATTGCTGATAGTTCAGCTTGGATTCCGGAGCTGGAATTTCATTTGTTTGATTCGGTTCAGTATTACACCGATTCCTTTTCTGCCAGCTATAATATTACTTCCAGTGAATGTAAGGAAGCGCTTCCGGAAGATAATGAAGACAAGGAAGCACTTTCCAATCAGGATATCAAGGGCTATCATATAGATACTCCTTTCGATCAGTTCTATGAAATAAGGCAAAAAATAGTGGAACTGATTGAAGAGCAAGATATTAAAGTTCGTTATCATCACCATGAAGTTGGGCTATCCGCACAAGAAGAAATTGAAACCGAACTGCTCACTTTTCCTAAAATTTGTGATGATGTGCTGGTAATGAAGGATATCATTCGTAGAACCGCTTTACAATATGGATTAACGGCAACTTTTATGCCGAAACCGATTTATGGACACGCTGGAAACGGAATGCACTTTCATATCGTATTGCATAAAGATGGGAAAAACCTCTTTTATAAGAAAGGTGGTTATGCAGACCTTTCTGAAGAAGCAATTTGGTTTATAGGCGGTATCTTAATGCATGGTAGAGCTTTAGTTGCTTTCACCAATCCTTCTACCAATAGTTTTAAAAGGTTGCTTCCCGGTTTTGAAGCTCCCGTAAAACTTTTTTATGGTCTTGCCAATCGCAGTGCGGCAATTCGCATTCCCAAATATGCTAATACTCCTGAAACCAAACGCTTTGAATTTAGAACGGGAGATGGAACTTGCAATCCCTATCTGGCAATGAGTGCCATTTTAATGGCTGGACTGGATGGGATCAAAAAACAGATAGACCCGGGAAAATATAATCTCGGTCCTTATGATGATAATGTCTTTGCCTGGAGTGAAGAAGAAAAAGCAAAGTTGCTATCCATTCCTGCCAATCTCGCTGAAGCGATGGAAGCATTGAAAATGGATCATCAATTTTTGCTGGAAGGCGATGTTTTTAATGAAGAACTAATTGCAAGCCACATACAGCTGAAAATGAAAGATTATGATTTGGTAGCAGCTCATCCGCATCCCTACGAAATGCAGCTATATTACAATCTGTGAAATACTTGGAATAATTATTGCAAATAATATTAGCTATCCATTCTAATAAAATAAAGGAAGTCCGATGAAGAGAATTATTTCCTTGCTATTGATTTTATTAGCCACTGGTCTGGTGTTTGCCACAAGTGACTATTCCCTTCCCACCAATTTAAATTCAGCATTTACTTTAGGGGTGAGAAACAGTTCTTTTATGAATGTAAATTTTGTTCTGCCCGAGTTTACTTTGCAAGAGGAAACTAACGGAGAAACGGTTTACAACAAGATTGTGATTCCCAATACTCCCACTCTTATGGAATCAGGTATGCCAGAACTACCGATAGTAACTACTTCCATAGCCATTCCCAATACCGGGGGTGTGAATATTGAAGTGCTATCCACTCAGCAAACGGTTATACATAATTTTCTGCCGTATCCTGTTCAACAGGGCAATAATTTGGAAAGCCCCAAAGGGTTTGTAGTGAATAATAATTATTACAATAGCGGTGGAAATTATCCTGAAATGATGATACAATATGGTGAACCGGCCATTTTAAGAGATTTTCGCATCATCACTGTTCAGCTAAATCCTTTTTCCTATAATGCTCAAACCGGAGATCTAACGGTTAGCAATAATATAGAGTTTCGTTTGAATTTTACTCACGAAACGGGAATAAATGAACTACTGAATGAACCGGAAAGTATTTCTGCCAGCTTTGATAAAATATACGAGTCAATGATTTTGAATTATGCAGATTATCGAAATTATGTGGTAGCCAATACTCCTCCCCGTTATTTGATAATTTACGGAACCAATACCGATCCCAATTTTACCTCTGCTTTAAATAGTTTTGTTTTGTGGAAAAGACAAAAAGGGGCTGATGTTATGGTTGCCAGCACTGCCTCTAATGAAGCAGGTAGCTCTACTTCCACTATTACGGCTTATATTCAGAATAAATATAATAATATGGCAACTCGTCCTGATTTTGTTATTCTTTTGGGTGATACATCCGGAAGTTATACTATTCCTTATTTTACAACTTCCAGCGGAGCAACGGATTACAATTTTACTTTTGTGTCCGGCAGCGATCAACTGGGAGATTGTTTCATCGGACGCATTTCGGTGGAGAATTTATCACAGCTCTTAGTGGTTTTCAGCAAGATTTATCTTTATGAGCGTGATATAAACCTGAATACGGCAAGCTGGCTAAATCGGATGATGCTTTCGGGAGATAACTCTCCTTCCGGCATCTCCACAATGTATATTCAGAAATATATCAAAGAGCTTAGTTTGCTTACTAATCCGTATTATACTTTTACTGAGGATTATGGCCCATCTCCTAATTATACTGTTATTACCCAAGCCCTGAATATCGGAGTGGGTTTTTATAGTTTCAGGGGCTATATTGACTGGACCCCACCTGCCGAATCATCTCTTTTTAACGGTTATAAACTGTGTCATGCCATAAATATAACTTGTGGAACCAATAATTATGCAGGTGGAACCGGAGAAGTGGAATCTTTTGTCAGATACGGAACCACAGCTTCTCCCAAAGGGGCAGTCACTGGCATAGGGATGTGTACTTCCAGTACGCATACAGCATTTAACAATGCAGTTCATGGTGGAATTGCTGGTGGCATATTTGCTTATGGTATGCGGACAATGGGTGAAGCGTTATTAAATGGACGACTGTATATAAATCAAATTTTTGGTGTTTCATCTCCTTCCAATGCAGTTAATTTTGCTGCTTGGTGTAATTTAATGGGCGATCCCACGATGGAGGTCTTTACAGGTATTCCCAATCACTTTACGGTTACTGCCGAAAGCTCCATTCCTTTGGGATTGAGTTTATTTGATGTAACGGTGCGCGACAGTTTGGGTTTGCGTGTAGAAGGAGCAGCAGTTGTTTTAAATATGGGAGACACAATTTTAGCTCGCAGTTATACAGGAGCCGATGGTAAAGCAATCTTAGTTTTGCCTTCGGGGATGGTTGTAGGTAGTGCAACTTTAACTGTAAGCAAACATAATTTTAAACCTGCTCAATCAATCATTTCCGTGATCGATATTGCTACTTTAATTCCTGCCTCGGTAATTATAGATGATGATGATACAGCTCCTTCTGCCGGAAACGGAAATGGCTCTGCCGGTAGTGGAGAAACCATAGAACTTATTTTGGCTTTAACGAATACAGGTGTAGAAGCAATTGGTGGAATTAGCGGAACCATTAGTACCACCAGTCCTTATGTAACCATACTTGATTCTCTGATCAGCTATCCTAATATTCCAGGCGGAGAAACAGGAACAAATACCACCAGTATTGTTGTTCAGATTGCTCCAGATACGCCGCATCAAACAATGTTAAGATTCTATCTCAATTTAACTGATTCCAATTCGGCTACTTATCATATTTCAGAATTTATCCAAGTGGAAGCCCCAGCGGTGAAATATATCTCCTATCAGGTAATAGATACTAATAACCAACATCTTGATCCGGGAGAAGCAGCGGATTTCAGTATTACGGTTAAAAATGAAGGAACCGTTCCAGTAAATAATGTTATGGGCATTTTATACACCCAAAACGATTTAGTGGGCGTTACGGATAATAGTGCCGAGTTTGGAACTTTGAACATAGGAGAACAAGTAACTTGCGGAACCGATCGTTTTATTCTGACAGCCAGACCCGAAGTTTTGCCTGGAATGCTTATTCCTTTACGGCTAAAGTTATATAATGCGGATGGCTATCTGCAATTTATCGATTTCACTTTAACGGTGGGAGTTGTAACTCAACACGATCCTTTAGGACCCGATAATTATGGTTATTTAATTTATGATTGGACCGATACTGCCTATGCAGAAGCAGCAGTTTACGATTGGCATGGAATTTCACCCTCCGAAGGTGGAGTGGGAACTGCGGTATCTATTTCAGACGGTTACAGTGGTAGCGAAGAGGGTGACCAAGTTGGTTCCGATGCTTTGGAAATTGTTAGTTTGCCGTTTCCTTTCCAGTTTTATGGCCGTGTCTATAATCAAATAACTATTTGTTCCAATGGTTTTATTGCTATGGGAGCTACTGAGAATGCAGAATTTAGAAATTATCGGATTCCAGGTCCTATGGGTCCCAATCCAATGATTGCACCTTTCTGGGATGATTTGGCAACGGGAACTGGCAGTGGAATTTATACTTGGTTTGATCGGAGCAACCATTCCTTCGTAATTGAATGGCATAATATGAAAAATGGTAAGGATGGCTCTTCCGTAGAGGATTTCCAATGTATTCTTTATGATCAATCAGCTTATCCCAGCAGTTTGGGTGATGGTCCTATAAAATTCCAATATCATACATTTAATAATGTGGATTCTCAATCAGGAAACAGACACGGAAACTATTGCACTATCGGAATAGAAGATCACAGCGGGAATATGGGATTGGAATATACTTTTAATAATACTTACCCTACTGCGGCTGCCCAATTAAGCAGTGGCAAAGCTTTATATATCACTACCGTTCCTGTTTATCATGCTGCGGCTTATTTGCTTCTGGAAAATACTTATGTAAACGATTCCAATATGAATGGCATTTGTGAACCAGGCGAAGTAGTGGATTTGGGTGTTAAGATTCAAAATTCCGGCAACCTGACGGCAGAAAATTTAATCGGAGAGTTGCACACTGATAATGAATATGTTACCATCAATACTCCTACCGCTGCTTATTTTCCCATTGAACCAGGGATGGGAGGAGTTAACAGACAGCCCTATACTATTACAATAGCAGATGATTGTCCTAACGGAGAAGTATTGAATTTTAATCTGGTTTTAACTTCAGGTGATCTGGAATGGACGCGTTATTTCAGCTTGCAGGTTTCCGCTTCCAGTTTAAAGTATGATTCCCATTTTATTGATGATCATTTGGGAGATTTTGACGGCACCGTAGATACCGGTGAAACATTTAATCTAATCGTTAATCTGGAAAATGCCGCGGATGTTGACGCCAGAGGAATTCAAGCGACAATTAGCAGTCCATTGCCCCAATTGATTATCGAAAATCCGGTTGTAACCATTGATAAAATAGAGCCCAACGACATTTGTGAAATCAAGTTTACGCTAAATACCACTTCTTTGAATGCTTCCGTTACTCAAATACCGATTTTGTTCAGCGCTATCCCGATTAACGGAACTTCCACCAGCGCTTCTTTCAATGTGCAATATAATAATCCTGTTGCCTTTGAGGATTTTGAACTCAATAACGGATCTTTAACTTCCGAGACGGGTTGGACTTGGGGAACGCCAGCACAGGTTACTCCCTTCTCCGGAACTAAAGTTTGGGCTACCAATTTAAGCGGGAATTATCCCGATTTGGTAACCTACAATCTTTATACACCCAAGTATATTTTAGGTGCAAACAGCCAGTTGCAATTTGTCCATAACTATGTATGCGAATATAATTATGATGGAGCCAATGTTTCCATTTCTACCAGTAATGGAACTACCTGGACTTTATTAACTCCGCAATCTAATTATAACAGCAACGCTTTAAACGGTTTAAATGGAGAAGCGGGTTGGACAGGTAATTCCGGTGGCTGGCAATTGGCAACCTTTGATCTTACCCAATTTGCCGGTCAGACAGCAATGTTTCGTTTCCGTTTTGGCTCCGATGGACAAACAAATGGTCCGGGCTGGTTTATTGATGACCTGAAATTAAGTGGAATTTATCAAAAGACGGGGTATTTGAATGGTTTTGTATATCCTACTTCCGGTCTTGATCCTTCCACGGCAACTTTGCGTTCTAATCAGCGGTTAACCAGTCATCCCGCTTCCGATGGAAGTTTCCTGATATATTTACCCAACGGAATTCATACGGTTACTGCCAAAATGCCTTATCATCAGGCATCTACTTTAACTTCCATCATCATCAGTCCAGAGACCCCCACTCATTATACGGAATTTACTTTGATAGATTTACCGCAACCGCAAGGCATTAATCATACCGGAGATAACGAAACGGGAGATTTATATATTCATTGGCAATCACCCGAAGATACGGTATTGCCTGTGGTTGGTTTTAAGGTCTTCCGTAAGTTCAATACCGATCAATTTTATCTGGTTCAGGATTCAGAAGAGACAACATATCATGAAGTTTTAACCTTGGAAGGACAGTATAGATATTATATTGTCGTGAAATATTATAATGTGGATGGCACTCCCAGCCCGATACTAAATATTCCTTATCCTTTCGGTGAAATTGCAGGGAGTGATATTCCTGGTTTAGTTACGAAATTGAACCATAATTATCCTAATCCTTTTAATCCCTCTACTACCATTTCTTTCACTCTTGCCAAACCGGCGAAAACCGCTTTAACCATTTATAATCTAAAAGGGCAGATAGTTAAGCACCTTATAAACGGAGAGTTAAATTGTGGTAATTACAATATCGTTTGGGACGGTAAAGATGAAAAAGACCGCAGTGTATCCACGGGTGTATATTTTTACCGGTTAGTAAGCGGCAATTATCAATGCACGCAAAAAATGCTGCTGATGAAATGATTTGGAAAGTGGATTAGAAATGTAATTATATTTGTGTAGCTGGAGGACGCTGTTTTTCCGTAAGAAAAAAATGCGGAGTTTCAGCGACTTCCGGCTATGCTTTTATCCTATTTATCCACCACCCACTATTTTTTTGATGTTCAAAGCAATTTTCCGCTTCGCCTTTATCTTCTTTCTGCTTGCATTATCCCTCCAAAATAAGATTGACAGATGGCAGAAGCGTAAAAGGGTTGTTTTATGTATTATTATGTAATTCATCTGCCGTTGGAAATTCCCAAAGAACTGGTTTATTGTTCTCCCGTTGCAATAAGGGAAGGATCAAGAGTATTAGTAAATCTTGCAGGTCGTTTATGGACAGGCATTTGTGGAGCGCAAACCAAGCCAGAGGAAGATAAAGATATCAGATACAAGGCAGTTATGGAGGTCTTGGACAATACTCCCGTTTTTACAACAGAAATGTTAAAATTGGGTTATTGGCTGGCTGATTATTATCATTGTTCGGTTGGCAAAGCTCTTTTTGCTATGTTACCTTCCTATTTATTGCCGGAAACGGAAGCAACTATTACTTGGTTGGCAGAGGATGTTCCAGAAGAATTTGTCCCCTTAAAAAATGCCATAGATAAATGTGAAGTAGCCAATTTCAAGAATCTGCGCAAATTACTGCCTTCCTATCCGCTTTATAAAAGAATGGAAGAAGGGGAAGAAAAAGGTCTGCTGAAAATTGAACGCAAGCTAAATCACAAAGACAAACCCCGCACGGTAAATTTCATCATTCGTTTGGAAACGCCTATGGATGAAGATACTTTACCGTTAAAACAGCGGGAGGCATACGAAAAAATAAAGCAAGAAGAAATGGTATTTCCAATGGCAAACATCAGTTCCACCATTTCTTACAGTGCCGTTAAGGCATTAGTAAAGAAGGGTTTCATCAAAATTGAACCGCAGAGAATTGATCCGGAATCCATCTCTTTTGAGAACTCTTCTTCGCCCAAACAAATAGAGCTAAATTATGCCCAGGTTGAGGCAGTTAAAGATATTTTACAGCACTTTGGAACTTTCAATGTGAATTTGTTGTATGGCATCACCGGAAGTGGCAAAACCGAGGTCTATATTGAACTTATCAGATACTATTTAGCCAGGGATAAGACCGTTATTTTTCTAATTCCGGAAATTGCTTTGACGCCTCAGATGGTGGATCGTTTTCAAAGTAGTTTTGGGCAAATCTTAGCCATCCAGCACAGTCAATTAACCGAAAAGGATCGTTTAATTCAGTGGCAGAATATAAAAAGCGGTGCCAAAAGAATTGTAATTGGAGCGCGTAGCGCCGTTTTTGCACCTTTGCCAAATTTGGGCTTAATTATTGTAGATGAAGAACATGAGGGCACTTACAAACAGGATAGCGCACCTCGTTATCAGGGCAGGGATTTAGCCATCGTGAGAGCTCAAATTCAACAAGCGCAAGTAGTTTTGGGCAGTGCCACGCCAGCTTTGGAATCTTGGCATAACGCTTTAACCGGAAAATATAGAATTCAGAAACTGGAAAGCCGACCTATGGACTATTCTTTGCCAGAAGTTCAGGTAGTGGATTTAAGAGATGAATATGATCAGAACTTAATCTCGCCGGTTCTTTTGGAGGCAATAGACAAGCGTTTGCAAAGAAAAGAGCAGGTTATTTTGTTTCAAAATCGCCGCGGCTATTCTTCCTTTATGCAATGTTTAAAATGCGGAAAACTAATTACTTGCGATAATTGTGAAATCAGTATGAGCTATCATCGCGACAGGGAAGAAATGCAATGTCACTATTGCGGAAACACTATTCCCAGTCCCCGAAAATGTCCTTCTTGTGGATCTTATTCTTTTGCCTACGGAGCCCCAGGAACTCAAAAAATTGAGCAGAACCTCAAAATTCTGTTTCCGGAAGCCAAAATATTAAGAATGGATTCGGATTCGGCGCGGAAAAAAGATACCTATAAGTCAATGTATAATCGCATGAAAAATCGAGAGATAGATATCCTTTTGGGGACGCAGATGATTTCCAAGGGACTGGATTTTCCCTTCGTAACTTTGGCAGGCATCATTATGGCGGATATTTCGTTGAATTTGCCCGATTTTAGAGCCGCAGAAAGAACTTTTCAATTATTAACTCAAGTGGCAGGTAGGTCTGGACGCAGCGACAGAATCGGTGAAGTTATCATACAGACATACAATCCTTTACATTATGCTATTGTCTCTGCCAGCCAACAAAATTATATGCGTTTTGCCACCGAAGAACTTGGTTATCGTAAAAAACTATACTATCCGCCTTATTATCGCTTGGCAAGGATTTTATTTCAAAGCCCCGATTTGGAATTATTGAAAAAAGAAACGGTCAATATGCAGAAAACACTTTCTTTGCTTCATAAACAATATCCTGTGCCACAATTACTTATCTTGGGTCCCTCGCTTGCGCCTTTCAGCAAAATCAGTTCCAATTATCGCTATCATATTATTTTTAAAGGCATTAATGTGAAAGTTATGCAGGCGGCAATCAAAACATTTGATGCCCTCTATAATTGCCCCTCTTCCCTAAAAAAACAAATTGATATAGACCCCAATACTTTAATGTAACACTATCAAGCACTTAGCCATTATGGATAAGCGCTATTTCTTAGCTAAACAATTGCTTCGCTATTAGTGTCTCCTCCTCCTCTCCTCATCAACCCGTCCTCCTCTCCTCGTTTAGGATAAGAGAAGGGGGAGTGGAAGTCGGGGGGTTTATAGGTGAATTGGAAGGATAAAATAGGTGCGCTATATGCAAAATACTTGTTATTTTACTCTGCCGATTTGCCTTAGTGAAATTCAAGCACCCGATAGTGACAAAATTCATCTAACAGGAAGCAACGCAGCATTTTAGGCATAAAAATGCCGCTTACTATATTTCAATTATGGGAGTAGGTCTATTTTGTTCCGCCACAAAAAGTTTGATATCGCTTCTGATGCTTTCCAAATAGTCCCGCATTGTCTTTTCTGCCAAAGAAGGGAGGTTATTGATTTCGCTTAAATGTGCCAAAATAAGGTTTTTTAAGCCGGGATGCACTAAGGCAGAAATCAATCCAACTGCTTGGACATTGGAAAGATGACCCTGGGAACCACGAATGCGTTGTTTAAGTTTCCACTGGTAGGGACCTTCCATAAGCATCCGTTCATCGTGATTACTTTCCAAAATGAGAGTGCTTACATTACTCAATTTCAGAATGCTTAATTGGGTGGGATAGCCCAAATCTGTTGCCACGCCCAATTTTCTTTTGGGTTCGGAAAGAGGAGAAAATACGAAATTACAACACTCGGCAGCATCATGAGAAGAACTGAATGCCTCCACATAAATGTCACCAATCTCAAAACTTGTTCCGGTATTGAACAGAACTATCCTATCTTGGATATTGCCCAAACGCTCTGAACAAGAAGAAAGAGTAGGTCTGTTGATATAAATTGGGATTTTTAGTTTGCGGGAAACGGAACCTACGCTTTTGATATGATCCGAATGTTCATGGCTTACTAATATGCCGCTAATTTTGGATTTATCAATACCATAGCTATCCAAACAGTCCAAAATTCTCTGTAAACTGATGCCTGCATCCAAAAGCAAAGCCGTTCTTTCCGTTTGCATGAAAACGCAATTTCCCCTGCTGCCGCTGGCAATGATAAGGGTTTGAAACATAATTCTCAAACCGGCTTGAAAATTCTGTAATAGCGGTTATTCAATTTGTCATATTCTGTCCAAATCGCATTGGGTGGGGCTGCATCGATTATTTGTGTTACGCCGACTGCCTGAGCATCCAAATTATCACAATGATGTAAAACTATGGCTTCCAAGGTTTGAGGCAAACGCACGGATGCTTTTTCGTATTCTCCATGATGAGAAAGAATTAAATGGCGCAAATTGAGTAAAAGGTCTTCCGGAAAACCGGGAATTTTAGTAGCCGTTTCATAAGCCAATTGATCGGAAAGAGCCAGGTGACCAATAAGGCGTCCCTCTTCCGTAAAATCAATATTGCTTTTACTGTCGTATTCTTTAATTTTGGCTACATCGTGTAATAACGCTCCGGTGATTAATAAATCATAATTTACGGGATAGAGGGTGGTGGCAAATTCACACAAAGCAGCTACGGAAACGGTATGTTCTATCAAGCCGTTAAGATAATTATGATGCCAATTCTTGGCTGCGGGAGAATTTAAAAACTTGGTGAAAAAATCCTTATCATCAAAGATCAGATGCAGCAATCTATTCAAATGGGGCTGTTTCACTTTATCCACAAATTCGAAAAAGCGAGCGCTGAGAACCTCCGGAGCAATTTTACTGCGCATTAAATAATCCTCAATATCATATTCGGATTTATCGGCAAAACGCAGTTTGGTTATGGAAAGTTGAACCTGACCTTTGTAACTTACAACGGTGCCTTGAATGCTAATTATATCTCCGGCGTCAAATTCATCTGAATGTTTAAGTGCATCTTTCCACACATTGGCAGAGATGGTTCCGCTTCTATCTTGAAGTTTTAGACGCAGATACAGGTCATTTTTGCCCTCGCGGAGCTCTTTTTCCGCAACCAGATATAAACCGGAAATTTCTTGATTTACTTTCTGGTGCAATTCGGATATAAAAAGATGATTTGCCATAATATCACATCACTTTATTACGCTTATTTTTTTTGATTCGGTTATTATTTTGTCCTTAACTTGGGTTTCACAACGCAAGAAATATATTCCTGAAGCAGGAAAAACGGCAAAAGGAACACTTGTTTCCTTGGTCACAAGCTGCGTTGCGAACACTTTTTGACCCTTAAGGTTATAAATGGTATAAATAGTGGGATAATTGGGAGCGGAAATTTTTAAAGCATTGCCCTTAGTAAGTGGGTTGGGATGAACAGTTAAATGCAGATGAGGTAAATTTTCGTCGTCTATGCCAACTGTCCATCCATAAGGGAAAACAAGGCATTTAGCATAAAAAATCTCGCCGCCGTTGTTGAAACTGTTTTGAATCCAGTAATATACTCGGTAATTTTTAAGTGAATCAAGCTCGGTTGTATTTACTAATAAATCTATGCTGGCGCTGGTGCCAAGATCGAGTGTTGACGAAAAAGGTTGATTGAAGGCAAGCCATTTTTTCAGGTAAAAAAGCCCCCCTGCCTCAAAACGATTTGCTTCAAAAATTCCGGCAAAAAATCCAGGATTGATGGCTGAGCTGGAAGTCCATTCAAATAAAGAAGTTCTATCATTATTCAGAGTGACGGACAAACGCAGGTTTTCAGGATTATCAGGATCCAAAATGCTGATTCTACAATTGCTGCGAGTAATAAAACTTCTTTTTTCTTGCGCTGCGGCAATGGCATCTAAAACCGGTTCAGAATTTGCCTCTACTGGTAGATAAAACCTTTTGTATCCGTCTATGGCTGTTTGAGGCAAAGAATTGAACTGGTAGAAATTGAATCTTTGCATCGCTCCAGGACAAGAATAATCATCCACTTGATTGGGAAAATAAAGTAAATGATGCAGTCCATCGGTATCTTGAGGAATATCATCTATATCATAAGTATATCGTCTAAAATATTCTATCAAGTGACAACTGCTCGTTTCCGAAAATATATTGTAATAGCGCGCTGCCAAAATTACGGCAGGATGATGCTTGAGAGAAAGCGTAATTTTTATCTGACAGGGATCGCGACCGAAATTTACGCTTTCCGAACTGATTACCCAAAGTGAATCCCCGGCAGGAATGTTGATTAACGGAATTTGCAGGTCTTGATTGAATTCCTGGGTGGGATTGGTGATATTAACTTGAAGCGTGTCGGTAATAGGATAATTACTATGATTATATACAGTTACGGATGGATAAACGGTATCGTAGGGCAAAATGTTTTCAGGTAAAGAAAAACTCAATAATTCTAATTCGGTGTTGAGCAAATTAAAATTGCCAATGGCGCTAACTCTCAGTTCGCAATTGTAACCTGCCGTAAATAAACTTTGCCAAAATTCGCTGCCCGTGACGGTGGTATTATAGTAAAAACTGTTTTTTCCACTTCCTACCGAAGCGGACATATATTTTCCTTCTGTCGGAGTGGTAAATTCCATCACCAGCCACACAATTTGCAAAGGATTTTGCACATCCGGAAAAACAATATTGGTAGGATTGCTGTAAAGAGTGACTGTTTGCCAGTTGCCACCTTCAATAATGGAACCAGGGAAATAATTTAATTCGTTTGTTCCTCCATATTGTTCATTCCAAAGCGAGATGCGCATTTCCAAATTGGGATAGGGATTGTAGATTTTAAAATAGTTCAAAGCAAAGGAAGCAGAATCAGCCACTGAATATGCTCCTTTGAAATTAAAACGCACTGCCCAAATGGAAGGTCCCGTAAGATGATAGTCATCAGCTAAATTGTGATAGCGAAAATGATAAATCTTGCTATCTTCTTCAGCGACAATGCCACTACCGGAAACTACTTGCAGAGGTGATACAGCGTAAAAAAAGAGCGGAAAAAACAAGGAAAAAAGCAAAACGGCACAATGGGGGTGCAATTTACGCTTAGACAGAGGGCGGGGAGTATAATCTTTCATTTACTATCTTCACTTAGCAGAGTTCTTGCCAAATTTATGTCGTTTTGGATAGCTTTTTTAAGGTCATCAATACTCTTAAACATCTTTTCCTCTCTTATATAACGGAGTAAATCCAGTTCTAAGGTCTCTCCATATAAGTCACCGTTGAAATCCAGAAGATGGGTCTCAATTTCTATCTTGCCGGTATTTTTCAAAGTTGGGCTAATGCCGATATTTGTCAACCCGAAAAAAACTTTTTCTTGATAAAATGCTTTAGAAAGGTAAATGCCATTGTGAGGAATAAGCTGATGAGGATAGAGCAAATTTAAATTGGCAGTGGGAAAACCAATTTTTCTACCTTTGGCATAACTGTGTTCCACTTTGCCAATTAAACGATAGGGTCTGCCCAGTAATTTGTTGGCTGTTTCTATTTTTCCTGCGCTCAGCAAATTCCGGATTAAACTGCTGCTAACTGGTTGGCCTTCATACAGATATGGCTCTACATAAGCTACTTTGTAACCAAGTTCGGCTGAATGTTTGCATAAAAACTCATAATTTCCCTGGCGTAAATGTCCGAAATGCGAATCGTAACCCATAACTATTATTTGGGGATGGAACTGAGGGATAATATAGTCCTTCAAAAATTTAAGCGGGGGTGTTTTTGCCAAATCCGGCGTGAATTCCAGCAGTTCAATTTTATCTATGCCCAGTTTTAACAATTCTTGTTGTTTGATAATTACCGGACAAAGCATTTTGGGTAAAGGATGAGCTCTTAACACAAAAGCGGGGTGGTCTTTATATGTAATGACCACACTTTGTAGGCATTTTGCTTGGGCGAGGTCAACTACTTTTTGCAGTAATTGCTGATGCCCCAAATGCAAGCCATCAAAATTTCCTATGGTTAACACTGAAGGTAAATTCATTTCAGCACGATAAAAGGATGAATGAGATCATTGATTCTTTTTCCTACGGCACAGATATTATCTTCGTAAAGCAATAGAACATTTTCGTTGCTTTCGCTATCCGCAGCTATATCTATGCCATTCATAACTTTATCAAAATCTGTAACCTCAAGATTTTGATAAGCCCATTGAGGGAAGACCTGTTTGTAATCTAACCGATAAGTGAACCAATTCTCACTGGTTAAATTATCCAATTTTACCGCATCTTGCAAAGTTATTTTGCCAACCCTTTCTCTTCTGAGTGTTTTAGTGTAGGCAAGAGTATTTAATTGTTCTGCCAACCACTCACTTAGAGCCCTGATATAAGTTCCTTTGCTAACTTGGCAACGATAGCATAATTCGTCCGCTGGGTTTTGTTCAGAGCATAAAAAGCTAAAGTCAATAATCTTTATTTGCTTGCGGGGAAGTTCTACGGAAATGCCTTTGCGGGCTAAAGCATAAGCTCTGATGCCATTAATTTTTACGGCTGAATAGGCAGGGACGGAAAGTTCCGTTAATAGCAATGCCTGTTTTTCCAAGTTCGCCAGTTTATTTTCCCAATCAGGAATAGGTGCGGTTTGAATAATTTCTCCTTCTGGGTCGCCGGTGGTGGTTTTTGTCCCCAATTTCATTACAGCCAGATAGGTCTTGTCTGCTTTTTCCGGATAAGCAGCCAAACGCGTATATTGCCCTAAACAGCAAATTACCAAGCCAGAAGCAAAAGGATCTAAAGTGCCGCTATGTCCTATTTTTTTTAAGCCGGTTATTTTGCGTAAATGTTTGATTACTGCAAACGACGAAATGCCTTCCGGTTTATCTATAGCAATAAAGCCATTATTTGCCAAAGGCATTGATAACATCCTTCAACAGGTTGTTTTTCACTTCTTCCAAGGTTCCAAGTATAGAACAACCGGATGCTTGTTTGTGACCTCCTCCTCCGTAACGAGCAGCAATTTTATTCACATCTACCGTTTCGGAGCGCAAACTGATTTTAAATACACCTTCCTTATCTTCTCGTAAGTAAATAATTACCTCCACTCCCTTGATGCCCTGAACCCAATAAGCAAGGTTCATTATGCTATCTGGGTCTATTTCATTTTTCTGGCTCATTGCCAAAGTGGAATACATTACCAAGATTTTACGGTTCAAATGCAATTCGAGGGTGGATAATGTCTCTCCCACATAACGCATTTCTTCGGCAGAATGATTTAAAAAGTAGTTACGATATAGTTCATTGGGCTTTATTCCCAGTTCAATCAATTTGGAGGCAAATATCAAGACCTCCGCATCCGTGTTGGCGTTAACAAAATTATTAGTATCATTCAAAATAGTGGTATAGAGGCAATTACAAACAAATATGCGGTCGGGCAGAGATAGTTTGCTTATTTCATCTTCCAGTAAGGCAAAAAGCATTTCTCCCACACAGGCGAAATTGGGATCGATATAACTAAGATCGGCTTTTATAAGTCCATTTTCTTGCTGATGATGGTCTAAGACGATAACTTTTTTTGCCTTATCTATCAGGATTTTTCTGGCTCCCAGGCGATCGTAAGAATTACAATCCAAAACAATGGCCAAAGCAAAATATTGTTCCTCTGCCTTTAATGACTGGAAACGCTTTTCTACGGATTTTCCATCTTTCAGAAACTGATAGCGGTTTAAATCGTCATCATCTGTTACCAGCAATGTATTTTTTCCTTGCCGGGATAGTATTCTCTGTAAAGCAAGAGCTGCACAATAACCATCCCCATCGAGATTGATGTGAGTTGTAATGACAATGCTTTCCGCTTTAGCTATTTCCGCAAGTAATTGGTTTCTAATATGTTCCATACTAATCCTTAAGAAAAAATCGCCTTTGGAGGCGATTTTTCCCCTTTGCTTTAAAAATAATTGATGTATGATTTCTAAATAGACGAGAGCTGATTATTCTTCGTCGTCATCCTCATCATCGTCTTCAAAATCATCAAAATCGTCTTCTTCATCTTCGTCCTCATCGAAACCAAAGAAGTCGTCATCATCATCCAAATAGTCGTCCAGATCGATATCCTGGTCTTCATCATCGTCATCGTCAAAATCATCTTTAAGCGAGGCAAGAAGGGAATCCACTT
>JBDKSF010000109.1 GCA_039680785.1 Candidatus Cloacimonas sp. | reverse complement strand
GCTAAAGAACCGTTATAACTACCGTCAGTTACATTCCAGTTACCGCCCTGAAAAACCCAAGGAAGGTCTCCAAAGCCCAATTCAAAATTTTCCATAACAATTCCCACTACGACTGCATAAGTATTGGAAAATGTATATTCTCCACTCATTGTCATAGCTGTAAGCTCAACCGTTGAGCCCATGGGAATTTGAGAACTGAAAGTAATGTTATATATAATCATTGCCGTTTCGCCCACTCCCAGATTATCTACCGTGGATATAATGGGAAAAACAAGATGCTGAACATCGTTCACGATTAAATCAGTGGAAACATCAGCGGCGTCACAATGCCCTGAATTAGTTATATTATAAGTAAAAGTTATATTTTCGCCGGCATCTATTCTGCCATTGTCATTCCCGCTACTATCATCCATTTGTAAAGAACTCCAGGAAATGGCTGGTGCATAAGCTATGAAATTGCGTTCATATTCAAAGGACTCATCATCAGCAGTAACAAAGGCAATATTCAAATTCACCGTATGCTCATCGGGAATGTTGTTGGCAATTTGAATCTGGAAAGTATCGGTATCATAACTTCCGCCACTAACGATATCGCCAATGGTCAAGTTTGGATTAAGCAGAGTTATATAAGGATCATCGGAAGAAAGAGTGATGCCGACATTGGAAGCAATGAAGCTACCAATGTTCGAAAGAGACATCTCCAAATTGACGATCTCGCCTGTTGTAAATACATTATCATTATCATCACTAAAAGTAATCTCATCAATCATTATGTAAGGGCCGGTACTTGGCAAAACCTGAATGGTCTGGATGTAGGTCTGATAATCAAATGCAGAAATGGTAAGAGTTAAATCCATCGGTTGATCTGGTATTACATCCAAATTGATTACACAATTGCCTATGGCATCAGCCGTTCCCTTTCCATAAATTAATTCAGAACCTGTTAAAGTGACTCTGGCAAAAGGTATGGTTTGAACCGTAAAACTGTCTATTCCCAAAAATAAAACAGGATTATAGGTAGCAGTGATAACTTGGGGATTTTGCGTGCGAACCATCAAAGATGCATCTCCAAAAATAGTCCAAGTTCTGGCATCGTCAAGTGCTTCCGTGCCATAAACTTCAATCATTTTATGTGCTCCATTGAATAATAAACTGCCAACCCGATGTTTCAAATTACCTACTAAAAGATCGTTAACTTCATCTTGAGCACGCATTGGCTCATTCCAATCCTGGTTGATAGTTGATCCCCAATAAGCAATTGCTCCGGCGGGAGCATTTGTCGTTTCATCAACGGAACGCATCCATGCCTCGGCAAAACAGGTCTGACTTACGAAATTACCATTCAAACAAGCAACCGCCACGATTAAAGGAAGCATATTATCATTAGTTAACATATTTACATTGGAATTGCTGAAGCCAGTAGTTCCCCAGGAAGTATCCGAACCATGCCCGCAATAGTTTAGCATACTGCGTCCACTGTTGATCGAAGTAGTCACCTGAGAGGCAGAAGCAGAAGCACCGTAAATTTGATCTACAGTGGTGTATCCATAATTTAACAGATCTGTCCGAATGTTATTTATGTGTGTGATATCACTTTCGCCCATATCACCTTGACTGCCACCACCATATTCAGAAGCGATTCCAGTGGCTTTTTCTAACCAAGTTGCTCCCGGGGCAATATCTCTTTCATAATAAATACTGCGGTCAACTTGGGTCTCCAATTCAGCGACAGTTTGCGCTGAAAAACGACCTATATAAATATCATAGTAATTATCATTCCCAGCCAGTAAAGCGTAAGAAGGATCGCTCCCTCCACCTGAATAAGTTAAAGTAGGAATTTGAGGTCCATCTCCAACGAGCTGAACGAACATCAATCCATCATTCAAATCATACTGATTCTGGATATATGTTTTAATATTAGCTGCGGAAGATCCAGCCGTGGTAACATCAACAACATCTACAGTAAAGCCCAACTGGTGTTTCCAATCCACCCAAGGTTGAATGGCTGCAGCAAACATACTATGCGTGATTACTAAAATTCTGCCTTCTTCCTCAATCGAAGGATACTTGGCGGAGCCAAAATTCAGAAACATATCCTGATACATACTTTCAAAATAGCGACTGTAGGAAGATTTGGGATTGGAAATAGCATTAGTGAGGTCTGTGCCTTGTGCCTGAACAGAAATGTTCATTTTGGTATATACCCTCAAGGTTCCTGTGGCAGGATAATATACAAAGGGTTGAAATCGAACTGTTATGCCTCTATAATCTCGCATAATGAAAGGTTCAGTTAAATAAGCTATTTCGGCGGGATAACTTTCCTGGCTCTGATAAAAATCAGCAAAAGTATAGGGTATGGAAGCAGGATCTATATTGCGCTCTATACTTCCTTTGGAGGGAGCAATAGGCATTTTAAGATCAATATATTCGCTATTGGTAATATTCAGATGATAACCAGCCATGGGCTGAATGATCATACTTCTGGCTAATACAGGAACTTGAGGCATCCCTTTTTCCAGAGTTAAACCTTCTTTTGGCATAAACAGGTTATACCATTGCTGTCCATTTATGGTTACAGATTCCCGATCAAAACTGCCCAAGGTAAATTGCAGCTCCAAATTATTGGGATTGCTGTTCGTTAACTGAATATTGTTAGCATAATCACTAACAACAATTTGTTCTGCACTGAGAGCAAGTAAACCCAGCAGCAGAAGTAAGATAAATACAAATCTTTTCATTGGTTCCTTCTTTGAAAATTATTAACTAAATTTAAATCCTTGCGAACTTTCATATTCATTTCTCGCAGGCATCCCTAAAAAGAGATGCCTGCAAAGATATTTCATTTATTTCATTAACATCATTTTATGAGTGGATGAATAGTTAGTTGTCTGCATCCGATAGAAATAAATTCCACTGGAAACATTCTTGCCCTGTTCATCTTTTCCGTTCCAAACAACTGTGTAATTACCCGCAGTTTTATGTTCATCAACCATCCTGCGAACCAATTGACCTTTGATATTATAGATATCCAGTTTCACAGGTCCGGCTACGCTTAAGGAATATTTTATGGATGTTTCAGGATTGAAGGGATTGGGATAATTTCTATGTAAAGCCGTAACTATAGGAATAACATTCACATCAACATTGGAAAGAGGCACTAAATTAACGGGAATAGTTACAGTGGGTTGATTGGGATCATTGGTAACGATACTTATCGCGGTATGAATTTCATGAACTGAACTTCCTGCAGTGTAATTTAGCGTAAAGCGCATAGTTTGTTCCGAACCTATCTGATAAGTAAATTCATTAGGTAACACTGCTCCATTCTGGTATAAAGTAAATTCCGTAGGCGTATAAATAATCCCTTGCATTGCAATATTACCCAAATTGCGGATAGTAAAATCAGAACTTACAGTTTCATTGGGAATTACATCGTTAAAATCTATCTGCTGCGTAGTGGAATAAAAGATAGCAGTATTCAATACACCCATTCCAGGAAAGAGAATATCATCCAGCCAAGCACAATCGCTACCGCTTACGGTTGATACATCTTTGGAATAAGTCCATTTGAAAGTATGATTACCTGCAGTAACAGGATAACTAACTTCAGTCCAATTGACTGATCCACTCCATGAACCTGTTTCCGTAGAATCTATATAAAACTTCAGGAAATCATAATCTGCCTCACTGCTCACTTTTAGCCAAAATGACATATTACTGTTTTCAGTTACATTCATAGTTATTTGCAGAGTAGTAGAGCTATTATTACCAATTGCACCAGATTTTACAGAATAATTTCCTTTATGAACATTGGCTGCGCCTTCTACAATAGTCCAAGGACTGCTGCTTGTATTAACCCAAGGCATTGCAGTAAAAGTTCCGCTCTCAAAACTCTCACCTATGATGCCGATGGGAATTTGAATGCTATGATTCAACATTTGAACGCCTGCATCCAAAGCAAAACCAACCGGAATAATTTCACCGTTTGGGCAATCTGCATCTATAAACAAATGAAAGTTCAATGGTATCCCATTGCCTACCGAAAGCGAAGGAATGGTGAAATTATATATATCCGATGTAAGATAAGGACTATTTAAAACAACAGTCAATGAACCACCTTGAACATTCATATGACCTGTATTGGAAATAGTCATAGATACAGATATAGCTTCTCCTGGCTCATAAATTCCATCAAAATCAGTATCAAAGAGAGTGTGATTACCGAAAACAACATTGGGAGCATTGATGATCAAATTGCGTTGCACTTCCCAACTGGTTTCTCCATTGCTAACTGTGATTACAAAAGTAGCTGTGTGTTGATCTGGAACTTCAGGCAAAATACTGATATTGAAGGCATTGTTTTGAGTATAACTTTCTCCCGCGGCAAGATCAGGTAACTGAACTGTGGCATTGTTCAAAACAATCCAGGGGCTATCACAAGTTAAAGTGGCAGTAAGATTAGTGGCTGCCTCAATGCCTACATTGTTAAATTGCATAGAAATGTTTATATTATCGCCAGCTTCGGCAACATTATTGTTATTGTCATTTATTTCCAAAGTCCCAGCAGTTACAAAAGGACCTTCATTGGGAATAACTTCTATATTGGTTATTAAGGGTTTACGAAGAGAACGAGTGATAACCAATTTAGCTAATCCGGGTTCATCAAAAGGAGTATAATTTAAAGTAAGATGCCCAGTAGCATCGGTTAAGCCCACACCATGTAATTCATCATTCATTGAAAGAGCCACATAGCTATTAGGATCTGCCTGAATATCCATACTGTTCAAGCCCAAAAACATTTGCGCCGGTGGAACATAAGAATTTTGAGCAGGAATACCCAGATAGGGAACCAAAGAAGGATCACCCATTATGGAATAAATCTCCCAATAATAATTTATGCGGGAACTATTTGCCTGAACTACTGCCAAATTTCCCATAACAACCATACTGCCGGCATTTCCAGCCCAATCAGCAAAAGGTTCACTGTGGTCATGAAAAACAGCGTCATAAGCACCTGTATGGCCTGCTACAAAAGGAGAACCAGTTCCTACGATAGGTGGTTTATAACCCACTCCCCAATAATAATCTTCATCCCAATAAGTGCTATTGGTGCCTCCAATATAAACTACTGCACCTTTATTAGTTGCCCGCAACCATGCCTCGGCAAAACAAATCGCGGAATCAAATTTACTGGTTAAACAGCAGTTTCCGACCACGAAGCTGTATTTATTTGTGTTTTGCAAAGAATTTACATTACTGATGGTTATATTGGGATCATACCAATAAGTTACATCTCCGTGAGCAGTGTAATTGGCATAACCAACTCCGTTGGAAAGATTTTGCACAATTGCCGATTCGGAACTTCCGGAGCCAGGATAAAGATAAGTGTGGCTGGTTATATTATGAGCTGTATTGAAATAGTTGGTAGTTCCATAATTTATCTGTCCATTGGCATGGCTGGAGCCGTAATTACTATCCACGCCGGCAATCATAACTACTTCACTCAAGTAAGCGTCGCTGGGCATAGTATATTGTTCATGCATCAAAGTTTTATTAACCTGATTGGTAACTTCGTCAACAGTAGTGGCTGAAAAACGGCCGAAATACAGTTCCGGCATATAATCCGTCCCCTGTAAACGCACATAATTTAGATCAGTAGGATGAGAACCTGTGCTACCACTATTTGTTGGAACCTGAGCTATATCACCCACAATAAGTAAATAGGAAGGTGCAGGATTTTCAGTTGTAGCGGCATTCCACATATTTTGCATATAGGTCTTGATGGCAGTTGCAGAAGTTCCGGTAACAGAAGTGGGAGCTACAATTACATTATAGCCCTCTTGTTTTTTCCAGTTAATAAAGGACTGCATAGGCGTAATAAAATTATCGGGTAAAATAATAACATAACCGATGGGATAACGCAGTAAGGAAGTTCTCTGTGGTTCATAATTCAGAATAGTTCCGGCGAATACATTTTCAAACACGGGAGAGAAGGTTTTTTGTTGCAATGTATTTGTAGCAGAATAGTCCCCTCCGTTAAAACTGACATTAACTTCAGCATTGTAAATCACTTCAATTTGTTTTAAGGCAGGATTGTATTTAACAGGTACAAAATCCAAGGCAAAAATCCTAATTCCACGCATCATTCCGAGTTCCGTTACACTAATAGATGGATTATCAGTCCAAGTGTTGGAATTGTAAAAATTCCTGTTCACTTCAAAAGGTAACTGTTCTAAATTCGCTGATTTGGAAACCGATTCTTGACGAGGCATCAAAGGATAATAGACACCATATTGATCAAGATTTAGCGTTTTTGATTCTATATTTGAGAGATTTACTGTAACCGACGCTCCTAAAGGAACACTAATCAGTTTACGCATTAAAGGTAAAGCAGGCATACCGGTTGTGTTTGTAGAAGTGTAATCAAGGGAATTGAGTTCAGTAAAAATACCTTCTTTCGTATTTACTTCTTGGAATTGCAGTTTGTTCATAGCATAACTAACCGAAAGTCCACTTTTACTTTTTTCCTGCAATTTAATCTTCGCAGGGTTATCCTGTAATTTGATAATTCCATTTGCCGCCACTAACATAGCAGCAGTAAGAATTAGAATGACTATTAGGGATAGTTTTTTCATCATTTCTCCTATTTTATATAAGCATTATTTAAAATCTATTCCACTATTTAATATATGCAAATTTGATGCCGAAACCAATAAATTTATAACCTCTAAACCGTAAAGCAGAAAAATTTAGTGACTACCTGGCAGAACTTTGCCTCAAAAATCTTCATTTGCTTTTGTAAGATAATCGGATTATCTTATTTTTATTAAGTAAGGAGTGGAATAATATTTGCTTTTTATAACACAATTCTTTACCAATAGGAGATAAAGATGAGAAAATGGCTCATTACTATTATAGCAGTGTTTCTTTTAAGTATCGTTTATGCTACACCTGAGTATTTAATTGGATATCCTGTATCTGAATTATCATTATCCCAAGAAGACAATTCCTTGAATAATGCAGTAAAAGCATTTTCACAAAGTGGAATGGAAGTTTATTACTATAATGAATCATACATAATAGCAGGCACCAAGGTGGATAACTATCCTAAAGCTAAATATTTAGGTAATCCCAAAAGCGGAAATTATTACCTTGTCACTATAAATAACAGATTTCCTTTATTGGAGACCACCGAAAACGGAGAGGTATTGTTACAAATGGGTTCGGTGTTTCTTTATAAAACAAACATTGATGAAATTCAACTTAGGCAAAGTATTAAAAATCCTTTTGTCCCTCTGTTATTTGAGCCCCTGAAATTCTCGCCTAAAACAATGATGACTGAGACATTGGAAAATACAAGAACTGATATAACCAGTTTGGTTGCTGATGTTTCTGTGGACAGTGTTTCGTATTTCATCCAATCTCTGCAGAATTTTACGACTCGTTATGCTTTGGCAAATAATCGTTTAGAAGTGGCTAATTGGATAAAGTCCCAATTTGAACGATTTGGGATAACCGATTCTCAATTATATCCTTTTCAGTGGAGTGGAACTACTCAATATGATGTGGTTGCTACAATTCCGGGAACTATTTATCCAGATACTTATATTATCGTAGGCGGACATCATGATTCCATAACTAACGATAATCCAATGACTTTTGCTCCTGGTGCAGATGATAATGCCAGTGGAACAGTTGCCGCCTTAGAAATGGCAAGAGTATTGATGTCAAATAATTATCAGCCCAAATGTTCCATCCGTTTTGTTACTTTTGCGGCAGAAGAATTTGGGCTTTGGGGTTCTAAGGCATACGCTACAATGGCAGATCAAAATAATCTGGATATCCGTTTAATGATTAATCATGATATGATAGCTAATACAAGTCCCAATCCCTGGGATTCGAGAGTTTTTTTAATGCCTTATGATGGATATCTTGATCTCACCGAATATGCAGCTATGCTAACTTCACAATATACCACTCTATTGCCTGTTTATGGATCAATGAATTTAAGCGCCAGTGATAGTTATTCCTTCTGGCAGCATGGCTTCCCGGTCGTTTATTTCTTTGAGTATAATTTTTCGGATGTCTATCACAGTAATAATGATATTGTAGCTAATCTTGATCCATTTTATTGTACCAAAGTAATTCGTGCTTCCACCGCCGTTGCTGTCAGTTTTGCTGATATGCCTTCCACGCCTACAAATTTCACTGTTCAGGATGAAGGCACCGGTAGCAGTATTCATCTTAGTTGGAATCCAGTTTCCGATCCTACTCTTTCGCATTATAAAATCTCCTGGGGTATTACACAGGATAATCTTAGCGATTCTCAAACTACAATGCAGAATGAGATAAGTATTAACAATCTGACAACTGGGCAGCTTTATCACTTTGCTTTAACTGCCGTTGATGATAATGATAATGAAAGTATGCCTATATTTAATCAAGCTGTTCCCAGATTAATTCCTTCCGTCCCAGTTAGTTTTACTGATAATCCTTTACCTCAGGTAGTTGAACTTGTTTGGCAAGCAAATACGGAACTTGATTTAGCAGGTTATAAATTATACCGTTCTTTGAACAGCTCAGAAATCGGTGAACTTGTTGCCACTATACCTCCCACAGTTCATAGTTTTACGGATGCCAATGTTCAAGGAGGCGATTTTTATTATTACTATCGTCTTTGTGCTTTTGATGAGGATAATAATAACAGTTCTTATACA
>JBDKSF010000108.1 GCA_039680785.1 Candidatus Cloacimonas sp. | reverse complement strand
TCAGGTTTTTCGAACGGTTCGCATTGAAAAAAACAGAGGTAAAATTATCAATTTTGATGCTGCTTCTCTTAGTGAAATGAATCAAATTATCAGGTTAACTGATGGTTCATTAGGTGGCAAGGGTCGCGGTTTGGCATTTCTTAATGCCCTCTTATGCACAATGGATTATGAAAAGAAATATGAGAATATTTCTATTTCTCTGCCCAGCACAGCTATAATTGGAACTGTAGAATTTGTTCAGTTCGTTGAAAATAATGACATTTTACAGCAAATTACCGGTAAAACCGATGAAGAAATAGACAAGATTTTCATTTCCGGAAATCTTTCCGAGCAATTGATCAAGCGTTTGGAAATTTATCTGGAAGTGGTAAAATATCCTATTGCAGTTCGTTCTTCCAGTTTATTGGAAGATTCTCAAGCACAGCCACTGGCAGGTGTTTATAGAACTTTTATGCTACCTAATAATCATCCGGATAAAGAAAAGCGGTTAAGACAATTAATGGATGCTATCAAATTGGTATTTGCTTCTGTTTATCTTTCAGAAGCCAGAACTTTTTTGGAAGCGCTGAATTTCAAAGCGGAAGAAGAAAAGATGGCAGTTATCATTCAGGAAACAGTTGGGAGCTTTCAAGAAAATCGTTATTATTATCCTCATATTTCAGGCGTAGCCCAAAGTTATAATTTTTATCCTATGGCGCATATGAAACATACGGATGGTATTGCCAATATTGCTTTGGGACTGGGCAAATCCGTAGTGGAAGGTAAATTGAATTTTAGGTTTTGCCCTCGCTATCCGGAAATTGATGTGCTGACTCCTGAAGAAATGTTACGGTCTTCCCAAAAGAAGTTCTTTGCTTTAGATTTATTAAAAAATGAATTTGACTTGACAAAAGGCGAAGAAATTACTTTGGCCAATTTGAATATTAAGGATGCAGATGAAAAGGGAACTTTACGCTATATTGCTTCCGTATGGGATTATGAAAATAACCGCTTAACAGATAATCTGGAAGCCAAAGGGATGAAGGTCATTACTTTTTCCAATATCCTGAAATATAATTATTTCCCCTTAGCGCAAATTGTATCAGAACTTTTAGAGATAGGAGAAATAGCTCTGGGTATTCCTGTAGAAATTGAATTCGCGGTAAATTTAAACACAGATGGCAGTAACAGCTATAAACCCACCTTTTACATTCTGCAAATCCGACCTTTGAGTGTTAATGTGGATGCTTATAGAATTGATGCTTCCCAGCTGAATAAAGAGGACTTACTGATGTATACTGAACACGGAATGGGTAATGGTATCATCAATGATCTCACCGATATTATATACCTTGATCCAAGTAAATTTGACAAAACCAGAACCCAGGAAATGCAGGAAGAGATAGAAAAATTTAACCAAAAAATGGAAGAACGAGGTAAGCGCTATATTTTAATTGGACCTGGACGCTGGGGTTCACGCGATAGATTTTTGGGAATCCCGGTTCGATGGCCTCAAATTAATCGGGCAAAAGTAATTCTGGAAACGGGTTTACCAGATTTTATCGTAGAGTCATCGCAAGGAACCCATTTCTTTCACAATCTGGTAGCTATGAATATTGGATATTTTACTATTCCTTATGTCTCGCAAACTGATTATATTGACCTGAACTGGTTATTAAAACAACCAGCCAGTGAAAGAGGAGAATATTTCGTCCATCTGGAATTTTCTCATCCCTTGATTGTTAGAATGGACGGTAAGACCGGTTTGGCTGTTATTCATAAATAAGGTAATTAAGATGCACTCCACAAATCTCTGGGCACGGGAAACCGATTTACTTGAGTCCTTAATGCAGCAGAAGGTAAATAATATTTTGTTAATTGCCTCCCTGTTTGATTCCTTTGTGTTTGAAGTGGATGGCTTATTGTCCGACCGTATTGCAGAATATTTTCGGTTATTAAATTTAGATACTCAGCCCAATGTGTTTCATTCTTCCTCTCTGGAAAGTGTTCGTAACCTATTAACTCTGGAAAGAATAGATATCATCATTATTCACCTTTCCTCAATGCGCAGTATTGCTTTGGAACTAATGGAAATTGTAAAAAAGGACTATCCCGATTTACCGGTTTACTTCTTATTAGGAGCTCCCCAAGATCTGATGTTTGTGGAAAACCATATTGAGGAATTAAATGAAGTGCAGGACTTTTTCTATTGGACAGGGGATGCTAAACTTTTTTTAGCCATTATCAAACTTTGTGAAGAAACAATAAATATTCCTTGTGATATTCAGGTCTATGACATTCCCATTATTATGGTAGTGGAAACATTTATTCCCTACTATTCTCAATTTTTACCAGTTCTCTATGAACAAATTATTCAGCTTTGCCTTCGGCTTATCCGTCAGGAACATCAAAGTCAGTTTAATAGCTTATATCTAAATGCGAGACCCCGAATAGTTCTACTGCATGATTATGATAGCGCCCTCAATTTCTATGAACAATATCGTCCCTCTATCCTTGGGATAATCAGCAATATCAATTATAATTACTTGGGCAGTTATCAACCCAATGGAGGGCTAAAACTATTACAAAACATCCATTCTAAAGATCCCAACTTGCCATTTTTAATGCAATCCTTTGATCCAATGTATCGGGATATTGTTTCAAGCAATGGGGGTGAGTTTTTGTTTAAGGACCTTGCTGGATTAAAAATGCAGTTACACAGATGGTTGCAATCCGAAATTGGGTTTGGTAAATTTATTTTTCGTGAAGCGGAAGGAGAAAAACTAAGCGAAGCCAATACGCTGATCGGTTTTTATCATTCTCTGCAAAATTTACCGGTTTCTTCATTAATACATCATTTACAAACAGGACAAATAAAATCCTGGTTATCAGCTCATAATGAAGTGGCTTTGGGTAATTTTCTAAAAAGCATTCCGCTAACTCTTGATCCCGAAGATATCAGAAAAATGATAGAAGAAGCATTATATTCTCTGATTTCTTTTCGGCGTCGGGAAAAAATTCAGGACTATAATGAAGAATCAGATTTTGATTTAAATTTTATCTATAAGATAGGAGAGGACTCCATTGGAGGAAAAGGTAGAGGACTTGCCTTTTTGAATGTTGCCTTAAACAGATACACTTCCATTGCCGACAATTATCCTTCTGTGAATATTTCCGTTCCGGTAGCCGCTGTTTTAGCAACTGGTATTTTTGATGGTTTTATCAATCGTAATCCGGCTTTAGCTGATATTGATACTTTGGAAAAGCTTAGCGATGCAGAAATTGATCAATTATTCTTACGGAGCGAATTACCACCCAATTGTATTTCCGCTTTACGGAATTTACTAACCAAGTGCGCAGTTCCTTTAGCCGTCAGATCTTCTTCTATTTTGGAAGATCATCTCACCAATCCTTTTGCCGGGGTTTTCAGAACTTTTTTACTTCCCAATAGCCATCTGGATTTTGAAGTTCGTTTTGATCAACTCACACAAGCAATTAAGCTGGTTTATGCTTCTATGTTTCTTAAGAATGCCAGAGCTTATCGCGAGTCCTTGAATATACCTGCTCGGGAAGAAAAGATGGCAGTCATCATTCAAAAAGTTGCTGGTTCCAGACGCGGAGATTATTTTTATCCTTTACTTTCAGGAGTTGCTCAGTCCTATAATTATTACCCCGCCATAAATACCAGTCATAAGGATGGAATTGTTTCTCTTTCTACTGGTTTAGGAAAAACAGCAGTGGAAAGAGAAAGAACTTTTGCTTTTTGCCCGGCTTATCCTAAGCTGGATATGTTTCCCCCGGAAGATATAGTTCAAAATAATCAGCGTCATTTCTATGCCATAGATATAAATCACCGGGAGGTTAATTTAAGCTTGGGAGAAGATAGCACTTTATCTCGCAATAGAATTACCCAGAATCTTTTGGAAAACGATTTGGCCATTCTAAGTTCAGTTTGGGATTATGAAAATAAAGAATTCCTCAGTGGAAAATATATAAAAGGTCCCAGAGTTATTACTTATCGCAATATTCTGCATTATGCCGAAGCACCTTTAGCTTTTTTACTAAAGGAATTTCTGGCTTTGGGAAGAGATTTGGTGGGTTGTGAAGTGGAAATGGAATTTGCTTTTGATATCAATTCCCAGACCGGGAAACAAAATTTTTATCTACTGCAAATTAGACCTATAGCCGTTAATCAACAACTTTATAGTTCCGATCTGGAGAATTTGCTGGATCAAAAAGAAAAACTGATTTTATTTTCTTCTTACGCTTTAGGCAATTCCAGCGAGGAAGACCTGAATACAATTGTTTATCTACCACCAGAAAATTTTGACATCGTAAAAACCGAACTAATGGCTGCAGAATTAGATAGCATTAACTTAAAAATCAAACCGGAAAAATATTTGCTGATAGGACCAGGTCGTTGGGGTTCCAGTGACCGTTTTTTAGGTATTCCAGTGGTTTGGAGTCAAATAACCAATGTAGCCACTATTGTAGAAGTTCTTTTACCTAATATGTCCATAGAGGCAAGCCAAGGCAGCCACTTTTTCCACAATTTATTCAGTATGAATGTTGCATATTTAACTGTAAAAGATGAAACCGATTATATTGATTGGGATTGGCTTGCTTCTTTGCCTTCTATGGATGAAGGCAATTTTTTTAAAGTAAAAAAAACGCCTTACCCCCTAAAAATTTTATTTGACGGCAGAAACGCTGCCATTATTAAGTAATTATTGTATAAAAAAATAGTTTTTTTCCAGTGGCAAAAAAACACAGGAGGTATGTGTTATGACAAAACAAGAATATCTACACCAGGTTTCAGCTAAAAATGCTGACCAACCTGAATTCATTCAAGCAGTTACTGAAGTAGTGGAAAGCATTTGGGATGTTTATGATGCTAATCCACAATACCGCAAAGCAAAAATTTTAGAGCGCCTCGTAGAACCGGAACGCATCATTATTTTCCGGGTTCCCTGGCAAACTGATGCCGGTGAAATAATGGTAAATCGCGGTTTCAGAGTAGAATTCAATAGTGCCATTGGTCCTTATAAAGGAGGATTAAGATTCCATCCCAGCGTAAACTTAGGAATTTTGAAATTCCTCGGTTTTGAGCAGATCTTCAAAAATAGCTTAACTACTCTTCCTATGGGTGGCGGAAAAGGTGGTTCCGATTTCAATCCGCGTAATCGCAGTGACGAAGAAGTTGAGCGTTTCTGCCATTCATTTATGTTAGAACTATACCGCCACATCGGTCCCAATACTGATATTCCAGCAGGAGATATAGGCGTAGGAAAACGCGAGATCGGGTTTATGTATGGAATGTATAAGAAAATTGTCAACGAAGTTACGGGTGTTTTTACCGGAAAAGGATTGGAATGGGGTGGCAGCTTAGTTCGTCCTGAAGCCACAGGCTATGGAGCTGTTTATTTTGCAGATGAAATGTTAAAAACTAAAGGCCAGAGCATTGAAGGTAAAAATGTGCTTATTTCGGGCAGCGGAAATGTTGCTCAATTTGCTATCCAAAAAGTAAATCAATTGGGTGGTAGGGTTATAACAGCATCCGACTCTGATGGTTTTATATATGATCCGGATGGAATCCAGGGTGAAAAATGGGAATATTTAATGGAATTAAAAAATGTTCGCCGTGGTCGCATCAAAGAATATGCAGATGAATTTAAGGTAAAATATTACCCTGAACAAAGACCCTGGATAATTCCTGGTCAGATTGCTATGCCCTGTGCAACCCAAAATGAAATAAACGAAGAAGAAGCCAAAACCCTTATTAAGAACGGCTGTATCTGCGTTTGCGAAGGTGCCAATATGCCTACTACCATTGAAGGCATAAAGGTATTCCTGGAAAATAAAATTTTGTTTGGTCCCGGTAAAGCCGCAAATGCCGGAGGAGTAGCAACTTCAGGTTTAGAAATGACTCAAAATTCAATGCGCATTTCCTGGTCAAGAGACGAAGTAGATGAAAAATTACACGGCATTATGAAAGCTATTCACCAGCAATGCATCAATTATGGTAAGGAAGATCAATTTGTAAATTATGTAAAGGGTTCCAATGTAGCTGGCTTTATTAAAGTAGCCAATGCTATGATGGATCAAGGTTTAGTATAAGTTATTAAAATCCGGAAGTCCACTTTTTTGGGCTTCCGGATCTTTTGTAAAATTATGGTACAATTAGATTTCTCCTTTCGTTTTACCCTTAAACCAATTATTCATTCTATCGAAAAGAGGTTAACAGAATAATTAAATATTGGTTGCCTACTTACTTACTGGCAAGACATTTGCTCGATTTAGCGTTTAAACGCAACAGCCAAATGCTCTTATGTTGCCCCAGGCATTCTGGCGTTATATTTCAGTAACGCATCAGTAGCATTTCTCTTATGAGATAACTGCATTGTTACTGCAATGTTACTGGGTTGTAAGCGAGTCCTCTGTGTGACAAGCGATTAGAGAACTCCAAATGATAAAGAAGAGTGCTTTAGCGAAAGCAGTAAAATTGTTTAGGTCTAAAAGTTATCGCAATATATGAGCTAAGGATAGTTCTTTTATCCTGTGGGAACTTTCTGCGGATATAGGGCTTGTCTTATTTAGCTAATTTTTGCAATTCTTGATAGAGTTGAGTGATTTCTGGTTCGGGATTTGCCTGGTCAAACTCGCTCTCTTCCGAGTTGGAAGGTAAGCTGAACGCCGTTTCGAGAGCGGATAATGCCTGTTTATATTCTTTCAGTTCATAGA
>JBDKSF010000107.1 GCA_039680785.1 Candidatus Cloacimonas sp. | reverse complement strand
CCTAAATCTTCCCCTTAAACCTATCCGCAGAAAAGAACAAAAACGCCAACTTGTGTAGTGCCCACAAATTGGCTAACTCATTATAGGACAGGTAGATAAATTTTGAAATGGTAAAGTTGGGTTAAGGTTCCGTTTGTCTCTGTCGTCCCGCTGGGACTTTTTTTACCGTTTTTTTTCGCCGGGTTAAAACCCGTCGTTAGTATGTATCGTTCCTAACGGAACTTTTTTGGCGCCCTAAGGAGATAGAAAAGAAAATAAAAAGATATTCGTATCTTTCTTTTATCGAGGGGCTTACGCCACCATCGCTATGATTGTGTCGCCCTTTGAGTTAAAATCGGTTTTGCTCGTGATCTGCCATACAATTCAATTCTTTTCCCCCTTTCTTTGAATAAGGTCACTAATAATCTCATAGAAAAGGCCGATTTTGACTTAAAGTCGACTAATTTTAAGTTATAAAATATAATCCTTTTGATCCTAAAATCCTTGTTTCTAAAACTGAATTTGCGTGAAAATATATCTGTGGAATCTGTGAGAGGTATTTTCCTGGAAGAACGAATTCCTCGTCGTTTCTCTGACAGCAGAATTATATAGTTTCCGCGAAAATTTATAATGGTTTGATAGTTTGTTTGTTGTGGTTGACGAGGACGTCAACCCTCCTTTATTTTTACGCCGGGTTAAAACCCGTCGTTAGTATATATCGTTCCTAACGGACCTAAAATTAGAAATCCTCTAAATCCTTAAATCCTTGTTCCTAAAACTGAATCTGTGTGAAAAAACTTCGGTATTTTCGGTGGTATCGGTGGCAAAATATTCTTTTAAAATCCTTGTTTCGAAGTATCAATCACAAAAATCCCTAAAATCCTGTTCATCCCTTACCTATTATTTTTTCCTTAAAGGGCTTACTCCACCGCAGTTTTCATTTCCTACTTGACAGATAGAGAAAAATAGTTATTATGTCTGTTAAAGAAGAAAGAGGAAGAAAAAATGAAAATAAAGATGACAAAAGAATTCATTAAAAAGCTGCCTAAGACGGATTTACATGTGCATTTAGATGGCAGCGTTCGGATTGACACCATAATTGATTTGGCAAAAAAGTATAAGATAAAGCTACCGACTATGGATCCGATTGAACTGCGTAAACTTTTGGTTTGCGGAGAGCAGACGACCAGTTTGGATGATTACTTACGCGCTTTTCCGATCGTGAATCTCGTTTTGCAAAATGAAGAAGGGCTAAAACGCGCGGCTTATGAATTGGCAGAAGATGCGGCAGCAGAAAATGTGCGCTATATGGAAGTGCGCTATTCTCCTATTTTACATACGGATCAGGGATTGAAACTGACGGAAATTTCCCAAGCAGTAATAGACGGCTTAAAAGATGGGGAAAGGGATTTTGGCATTAAGACCGGTGTGATAATTTGCGGCATCAGAAATATGGATCCGACAACTTCTCTAAAACTTGCTGAGCTGGCAGTTGCCTTTAAAAATAAAGGCGTTATTGGTTTTGACCTGGCAGGAGGAGAATATAAACATCCTGCCAAAGACCATAAGGAAGCATTTGATCTGGCTTTGCATAATAACTTAAACATCACTATCCATGCGGGTGAGGCATACGGACCGGAAAGTATTCATCAGGCATTGCATTATTGTGGAACTCATAGAATTGGGCATGGAACGCGTCTGGTGGAAGATGGAGACCTCTTAAATTATGTAAATGACCACCGGATACCTTTGGAAATTTGTTTAACCAGCAATTTGCATACAAAGGCGGTTCCCGATATCCGTAGCCATCCTCTTGATTTTTATATTGATTATGGTTTGCGAGTAACGATCAATACCGATAATAGAATGATCAGCAATACCACAGTGACCGATGAATATATGTTGGCAATTAATGAACTTGGCTTAGATTATCCAACGGTTAAGTATCTTATTTTAAATGGTTTCAAGAGTGCTTTTCTGCCCTATAAAGAAAGAGTTCGGCTAATCAATCAGACCTTGAAAGAAATTGATGAAATTGAAGAGCAGGAACTGAAAACCAAGGTTGAAGTAAAAGAAAGTTTATAAGGAGCGCTTAATCTTGCATAAGATAATAATTGAAACCTTCAAAAGTGCACAGGAACTTATTTCCGAATTGCTAAACAAGGAAACTTTTTTAAGCCAGATTGAAGCCCTGGCAAAACAAATGGCTGCTGTTTTAAGTAAGAAAGGAAAACTGATTGCCTGTGGAAATGGTGGTTCAATGTGTGATGCCATTCATTTTGCCGAAGAGCTTTCAGGCCGTTTTAAACAAGACCGTCAAGCTCTTCCTGCCCTTGCTTTAAGCGATCCTGGCTATTTAAGTTGCGTGGCTAATGATTATGGCTGGGAAAATGTTTTTGCCAGAGGCGTTGAAGCTTATGGCGAAAGCGGGGACTTACTTTTGGGAATTTCTACCAGCGGAAATTCCCGCAATATCATAAATGCAATTGCCGCGGCAGAAAAAAAGAATTGTTTTACCGCTGCTCTGCTGGGAAAAGAAGGTGGCAAACTAAAAGGGCTTTGTGATTATGAAATAATTGTTCCTTCCGATAACACAGCCCGCATTCAAGAAATTCATACAATCGTTATTCATCTGCTAATTGAATTGATTGAAAATGAACTGTTTGCCAGCACGGAAGAAAATCCTAACTCTCAATTATACTGCTAAGATAAGGTTACAATGTTTAAGAATATTACAAAAACTCTGCTCCTCTTACTGCTGTTCAGTATTGCCCTGTCGCTTTATGCTGATTATTATGACAGCGTCATTAACCTAACCGGCGATAATCTCTTTAATGGCTTGCGCAGTTTAATTTCCAATAACACCAATACCAGCTATGATGAATCCAAAGTGGTGCTCTTTCAGACCTTGGATAATTTTGGCGGCTATGTAACCTGTGTTTATACAGGACAGGAATATAATGTTGGCTACAATTATAACGGCAGCAGCAATCCCAACACGGAACATACCTATGCGCAAAGTTGGTTTAATGGAACCGACACGGCTAAAAAGAAATCAGACCTCCATCATTTGTTTATCACCAATTCGGTAGTAAATAGTTCGCGGGGCAATTATCCTTTTGATGTAGTTGCCAATCATAATACTGCTGATGTTTATTACAGTAATACACCCTGGCAAAGTTACCGGGGTAATAATGCTCAAAATAGAATGGTCTTTGAGCCAGCAGATGAATTTAAGGGCGATATTGCCCGCGCTTTGCTTTATTTTTACACGCGTTATAATGGAGAAAGCTTAGTTCAGCAAAATGTGAATATGCTACCTACTCTGCTTATCTGGCATCATTCTGATCCTCCGGATAATGCAGAAATAACTCGTAATACCGGTGTTTATAATTATCAAAATAACCGCAATCCTTATGTGGATCATCCCGAATTTGTTGGTAAAATTTGGGGCGGAGACGCTGTTTCCGATGATGTTAATTTATCAATACCAGAGCTGTATATCAATGCTGTCTATCCCAATCCTTTCGTCTCCGATATAGCTATCACTATTTCTACTAAAAAATCAACGCCGCTAACCACTTCCATCTATAATATGAAGGGACAGCTACTCTATAGAAATACCCAAATGATAACCTCCGGAGATAGTAAAATCCTGTGGAATGGGTTAGATTTGCAAGGTAAAAAGTCCCCAGCCGGCATATACATTATAAATGTGCAAAGCGGCAATAATCAGGCAGTGAAAAAGGTCCTGCATCTATAATAGCGTTATTTGGACTCCTGGCTTACCATTAGCCCCAGAGCTTTATACTTCCAGGCATTGCAAAACAGATTCCGGAGTAGCTGGAAAACTCAGTTCCGCATCCTTTCTTGCTTCTTTTACCGCTGCCTGCAAAGCAAAAAACACAGAAAGCCCATAAATTAAAGGTGGTTCCCCAATCCCTTTGGAGCCAAAAACACTTGCCTCTTTTGTAGCAGAGGGTATCATTTCTATTACCAGTTCTTCTGGCAGATTGCGTATTCCGGGAATTTTGTATGTGGAAGGATTGGCACTTAGATAAACCCCTTTTTCGTTCCATTTCAGGTCTTCCATTGTGCACCAACCAATGCCTTGCATTATGGCACCTTCAATTTGTCCACGGTCTATATCCTCATTCAAAGTTTGTCCGTTTTCGTGCATAACTGTAAGTTTGATGATCTTATGTTCGCCCAAAAGGGTATCCATTTCCACTTCCGCTAAGGCAACTCCCCACACAAAATAGTGAAAAGGATTGCCGTTGCCTTTATCCCTATCAAACCACAAAGCGGGTGTCTTATAATAACCATAAGCTGCCAAGGGAACTCTTTCCGAGTGAGCAAAGCGGACTAATTCTTCAAAATTCACGCAGGCATCGGGATTTTCTTTGTAGAAGACCTTGCCATCTTTAAAAACAATATCTTCGGGAGAAACAGTCAGCTGCTGTTTTTGTTCCAGTAGCTTTACCGCACACTCAGTCAAAGCCATTTTTATTTTTTCAGCAGCAATCCGAGCAGCGTTACCATTTATGTCACTTCCGGTAGAAGCAGCCGTAGGAGACGCATTACCAATTCTTTGGCTGTTACTGCTTTCCACCCTAATTTTATGAACTGGAATTCCTAACACTTTAGCAACCACAATTGCCACTTTAGTAGAAAGTTCCTGTCCCATTTCCACTCCCCCGGTAGAAACGGAAACGCTGCCATCAATATATACCCAAACCAAAGCCGAGCCCTGATTTAGCAAAGTTGTAGTGAAAGAAATGCCAAATTTTACAGGGATGATGCCTATGCCGCGTTTAAAGCGGGTGTTGTTTTTATTGAAAACTGCCACGGCTTGTTTCAGTGCTAAGTAGTTTGTTTTTTCTGCCAAAAAATCGAAAAGATCGGTTAAACGGCAATCAGTTATCTCCTGTCCGTAAGGTGTCTTATCTCCATTTTGATAAGCATTTCGGAGGCGAATTTCCAGCGGGTCTATTTTTAACTGTTCCGCTATTTTTGCTAAGATATTTTCTATTACAAATATCCCCTGAGGAGCTCCAAAACCTCTAAAAGCCGTATTGGGTGGCAGATTTGTTTTACAGGCAAAACCTTTTATTTGGATATTGGGTATATAGTAAGCATTTTCACTATGAAACATCGCTCTTTCCAAAATAGCGATGGATAGATCAGTGTAAGCGCCTCCATTGGCTAAAAGCAATATATCGTAAGCCAGAATTTTGCCCTGTTCATCAAAACCCACTTTCCACAGAGAAGTGAAGGGATGTCTTTTACCGGTTAGGTGCATATCCTCATCACGCGTAAGTTTTACCAGAACCGGTTTTTGTGTTAAAAAAGCTCCTAAAGCAGCCATACAAGCCCAAATTGTAGCTCCGCGTTCTTTTCCCCCAAAGGCACCTCCCAAACGCGGAACTTCTATAATTATATCATTTGCCGGAATCCCTAAAATGCGGGAAGCAATTTCTTGAACTTCCATAGTGCTTTGAGTGGCGGTATGTAAAATTATTCTGCTGCTTTCCATTGGAACTGCAAGACAGCGTTGACATTCCAAATAAAAATGTTCCTGGCCACTGGTTTCCGTTTTCCCCGATAAAGTGAAAGGGGCATTTTTTAAAGCTGTCTCTACATCACCTCTGGCAATTATGCGTTCCGGAATATATCCCTGCTTTTCTTTATATGCCTCTTCGGGATCAAAAATAGCGGGCAATTCCTTATATTTTAGCACTATCTGTTTAACTGCCAGTTCTGCAAGGTATTCATTTTCCGCAAGCACCATCGCTATGGGTTGGCCCACATACATAATTTCCGTCTCAGGGAAGAGGGGCTCGTCTTTTACTACCGTTCCAATTTGATTCTCACCCGTGATGGAATCAGCTGTGATAACTTTTATTACCCCGGTTAATTTTTCCGCTGCAGAAATATCCAAATTAGTAATTTGAGCATGCGCTACCGGTGAAAACAAAAATTTAGCATAAAGTTGACCCTGTAAAGGCGGCTCATCAGCAATAAAATGTGATTTTCCACATAAGTGCAAGGGACCAGAAAGATGAAAAACAGCAGAATTCATTTTTCCTCCTTTTGCAGTTCCTGAAAATAAAGCAAAATATGATTTTGGATTAGTTTCTTACGGTAGAGAGCCGTTCCGCGCACATCCGTTAAGGGCTCAAATTCTTTTTCCACTTCGCTAATAACGGCATCTATATTTATGGTGCTAAGTTTTTTACCAGTCAGTAGTTCTGTAAATTTTTGGCTAAGCATAGGCAGAGCGGAAACCCCTCCCAAAGCTAAAGCGGCATTTATAATAACATCTTCTTTATATTCAACATTAACTGCACTTATTACAGAAGAAATATCCACGCTCTGGCGTTTAGCGGATTTGATTGTTCTAACCAAGTTACTTTTACTGAGCCGAGGAATAATGATTTCTTTTATTATTTCTCCTTTGTTTAGAGCCGTTTCCCGATAACTGACAAAGAAGTCATTTAAAGGCATCTGCCTAATTTCCAAAGCCGATTGTAACCAAAGGGAAGTTCCTAAAACCAATAAAAGAGGAAGTGTATCACCCACGGGAGAAGCATTGGCAATATTTCCACCCAAAGTTCCCAAATTGCGTATTTGCTGAGAAGCAATCTGAGCAAGCAGTTTGTGCAAAACTGGATAATCATTCTTCACAATTCCCGATTCCAACAATTGCGCATAAGTAACTGCAGAGCCAATATGCAATCCCTCTTGGCGAAGATATAAACGGTTTAGTTCCGGTATGTTAGTTATATCTATCAGCACCGGAAAGACCTTGCGGTCAATGTTTTTTTGCACCATTATGTCTGTTCCGCCAGCAATGATATTAGCATCTGGATGTTCAGCATAAAAATCAAATAACTGCTTCAGGTTTTCAGGCCGAAGATAGCAATCAACCTGTTGTGGGATATCTGTTTTAGCAATCAGCATCGCATCTTTTTGTTTAAATTGGAATAAACTTTCTTCCACTTTTCTACACCATTCTGGAACAATTTCCGAAGGGGAAAATTTAGCGCTCAGTTCTTGCGTTGCTTTTAAAATACTATTATAAGTTCCACATCTACATAGGTTTCCTTCCAAAGCAGCCAAAATTGTTTCCTGATCGGGATGCGCATTCATAGCCAAAAGTGCGAACAAACTCATCCCAAAACCGGGGGTACAATATCCACATTGAAGAGAATGATGTTTTAGCAGCGTTTGTTGGATGGGATGTAAATTTTCCGGAGTGCCTAAACTTTCAATCGTAATTAAATGTTTTCCGTGTAATTTGGCTGCGGGATACAGACAGGAATTTATTGCCTTATAAGTAATTATGCCTTCCAAAGGATAGGCAATGACCACTGTGCAAGCACCACAATCACCTTCGTTACAACTGCATTTTGTCCCGAACATTTGTTTTTTTGTGTGCAACCAATCCAAAGTGGAAATTCCGGCAGGGACATCTTCAGTAGTTTGTTTGCCGTTAAGAAAAAAAGTGATCTGGTTTAAATGGGTTTCCTTTTGCAAATTTTGTTCTTTCATATTTTGTCCTTCTCTGGTAGAGGAGTATTATCATTACCGCTGTTTTTTATGCTTACTAAAAACATAGCTGGCAGGAGGTTGACGCTAAATTCAACCTTCCTGGTTTCTTTCCAGGTCTTTTTTCCGCAGGGTATCGCGTTTATCATATTCTTTTTTACCTTTAACGAGGGCAAGAATCACTTTACAGAGCCCTCCTTCGTTGATAAAAAGTTCCAAGGGGATAAGTGTCATACCCTGTTCTTCCACTTTGGAACGCAAGCGTTTTATTTCGTGTTTATGCAGCAGTAATTTTCTTTTTCGTTCCGCTTCATGATTAAAATAAGCGGCTTTTTCCCAAGGGCTTATATGCAAATTATGCAGCCAGCATTCTCCCTCTTCAATTTTGGCATAGCTATCTTTGAAATTCACTTTCCCGGCACGAATGGATTTTATTTCCGTCCCTTTTAAAACAATGCCTGCTTCCAGAGTTTGGACAATATAATAGTCGTGTTGAGCGCGGCGGTTTTTTATGGAATTCATTTTTTTACTGCCTGTAACACAATTTGCCGGTAGTCGCTTGCTTTATTTAAAATCTGCCGTTCATCCACAAAAAGCAGTTCGCGATTGCGCATCACTATTTTTCCTTGAATAATCATATCCCGAATGCTATTATGGTTAATTGCATACACCAAAAGGGAATATGGATTGTAAAGAGGATTGTTTTCCAATTCCTGTAAAGAAACAACAGCCAGATCGGCAAGTTTTCCTATTTCCAGTGAACCGAGTTCTTTTTCTTTTCCCAATGCCTTAGCCGCATTTATTGTCACCATAGCAAAGGCATCTTTAGCTGGCAACAGAGTAGGGTCATTATTTAGTGCCTTATGCAGTTTTGCCGTTACGGACATTTCAGCCAGCAGGTCCAAATTATTGTTACTGGCTACGCCATCCGTTCCTAAACAAAGGTTTATGCCTTTATCCTGATACTTTTTTAGAGGGGCAAAACCAGAGGATAATTTCAAATTGCTTTCCGTGCAGATGGCAATACTGCTATTTCCTTTTTCAGCAAGGAGATCCATTTCTTTTGCGTTAATCCAAACTCCATGGGCAAAAATACCTTGAACATCCAAAAGACCAAGTTTTTGCAGATATTCCACCGGGCTTAATTTATGTTCTTTAAGGCAGTTTTCCACCTCTTCCGCAGTTTCAGATAAATGGGTATGCACAATAAAATCATTCTCACCGGCAACTTTGGCGCAATTTTTTAAGGTCTTTTCACTGCAGGCATAAATGGAATGCGGAGCTAAAGTAAAATCTATCAGCGGATTATCTTTATAGACCTGTTTTAGTTCCATAATTCTTTTTCCGATGGCGTTGGTTTCGCCATTACCTGCTTGTTCATTATCAATCACTGCTTCACCGATAAAAATCCGCAAACCGACTTTAGAACAGGCATCGGCTATGGAATTCAGACAAAAATACATATCGTTGGCAGTGCTGATTCCATTTTTAATCATTTCCGCCGCACTATGCAAAGTAGCGTCATAAACAAATTGCGGGTTAATCAGTTTTGCTTCCAGGGGCCAGATATATTGTTGCAGCCAAACATTTAAGGGTAGGTCGTCCGCCAGACCGCGAAAATAGGTCATTGGCAGATGAGAGTGCATATTTATCAAGCCCGGAATAATTAAACAGTTACTGGCATCTATTTTTTCTTTTGCTTCATAATTTGAACTGCCGCAAGGGAATATTGCCTGAATCTTGCCCTTGTTTATTGCGAGGCAATGATTTTCCAAAATCTGGTTTTGGCTATCCATTGTAATTATGATGCCACCTTCCAAAACGAGATCAAACATCATATTTGCACCTGCCGGGCAGCGTCTTTGGGTTTGAAAATACCTTTGGAAGTGATGATTCCCGTGATAAATCTTGCCGGCGTAATATCAAAAGAAGGGTTTAATGCCGGAGACCCGGGATTGGCAAGATAGGATCCATTAATGCGTTTAACTTCATCTTCGTCTCTAATTTCAATGGGAATATCAGTTCCTTCTTTACAGGATAAATCAAAAGTGCTTAAAGGGGCGGCTACATAAAAAGGCACTTTATGCTCTTTTGCCAAAACCGCTTTTTCGTAAGTGCCTATTTTATTGGCAATGTCGCCATTCAGACAGATTCTATCCGCACCGGTGATTACCAAGTCAATTTCCTTTTTCCAGAAATAAAAACCCGCTGCGCTATCAGTTATTATGGTATGAGGAATGTTTTCTTGTTCCAATTCAAAGGCAGTTAAACGGGCTCCTTGAAAACGGGGACGCGTTTCATCCACATACACAAAAATGTCTTTATTTTGTTGATGAGCCATTCTAATAACCCCCAAAGCAGTTCCCCAATCCACAGTAGCTAAGGCACCAGCATTACAATGAGTTAAAATTCGGGCACCTTTAGGAACTATTTCACTGCCTATTTTACTGATTTGATAGCAATCATCAACGCTTTTTTTGGCAAATTCCCGCGCCGCAAAAACTGCCACTAAGCGCGAATGTTTATAATCCGGAATGAACTTAAGGGCGTGTTCATAAACATAATTTACCCCATTACAAAGGTCTATGGCAGTAGGACGAGTGGAAGTTAATTCATCTCTTGCCGTTCTTAAATAAGCCCGAAATTTTGCATCGGGAGCATTTTGAGCCGCCAAAGCCATTCCATAAGCCCCGGCAGCTCCAATGGCAGGAGCTCCGCGCACTGTCATTTCCCGGATGGCAGAACATATTTCCAGATAATTACTGTATTCCACAATCCGGAATTCCAATGGTAATTTATTCTGGTCTATCATTTTAACCTTGTCATTTTCATACCAAACGGAAAGGTATTGTTGTCCGTTTATCTGCATTTATTCTCCATAACTTAACTATCTTTTTTGTTAAAAAGTATTTTCTCTGGCAAGGGGCTATTTCGTCAATATCTTTCTTAGCATTTTTGCCAGGTAGTAAACTCTCACAGATCTCACGGATTACACAGATACACACTAAGAAGATGAATTACCCTCTAATTGTTGCTTTTGATATGTCGGTTTGTTTTTTCTTCCTTAGATAGCTACGCTGGAGATACGGTGGCAATGCTCGGGAAAATCCCAAGAAGCGCCACTACATCACTACCATAGATGGGTAGGCAAGAATGAGGTGAATTCACACGCATTGGGGTGTGGCAAAAGCAAAATGGCAATGTAAGTAGGATTAGCAAAAATCACTTTGATGTAGTCAATTCCCTTTTCTGCGGTTGGGATGATTTGGCAACGAGCATTTACTTGACAAAATTTATCAACTGCAGGATAAGGTAAGGAGAAATTTATGCTACTTAAAAAAGTTCAAAAAAGGGAGCTGATAGATGTTTGCAAAACGCATTTTGTTGATGCTGACTCTGCTGTGTATCTGTCTGACAATTCAGGGCAGAAATTTTGAGGAATTTAGGCAGGAACTGCTAACCGCTCCCGATTGGCAAACTGCCAAAACCAAACTGATTACCTATTTGCCGACTACCACAAATGTAGAAGAATTGCGCGAATTGCAAAGTATCTGGCAAAGCGTTGAGCCCGATGCTTGTAGAGAATATTTTATAGAGTTGCAGAAAAAAAATCCCAATATGCCTGTTTATACTTATCTGGCTTTGCGTTTAGAGCCAGATGAAACATTGCAAATGAATGCCGCAGAAGAACTTTGCCGTAAATATCCTGATTTTTACTGGGGCTATCGCCTCTTTCTGGTGGACTATATGGCTTGGTTATTAAATGCGGAGTTGGAACTTACCGACCCTCTCCAAAATCAGGAATCCACTTTAAAAACAATAGATGAGGGCTATAAACGCTTTTTAGAGGATGATTATTTTCACATTTTTCAATTTCACCGCCACCGCATCCAGAAAAATTATGCTTTAGCTGAAGCGGAATTAACCCAGATTAAAGACCGTAATTTATTAACCGCCAATTGGATGCGGATAAAATATTTTCTGGTGCAAAATAAAAATGCCACACTATATAAAACGCTGATGCCCAATCTGCTTTCCGACCTGATTAAAAATGGTCAGCTTGCTTCTGCCGATAGTATTTACAGCTTTGCCGAGGGTTATGTGGAAATTTTACAGGAAACGGAAAATAAGATGGAATTGGAACAATACTTGGTTCAAAATCCTGTTTTACTGAAGTCCTATCCCTATTTTGATGTATATGCCGGCATTTTGGCAAATAAAAAGGAATGGGAAACGCTGGAAAGGCATCTGCTAAGTGCTTTTGACAGGGGAACCATCACTCCTGAGCAATTGCAGAACTATTTAACAAACTGGGAAGATGAGCTCTCTAAATGCCCAAATTGGATTACTTTACAAGCAAAAGCCGAAATGAACAATAAATTACCGGAGCAGAAATAATAAAATGAAAGTAAAAAACCCTCTGCGTAATTTTTTAACTCCCAATGAACAAAAAATGCTGCTGTTTTTGGCGGTGGCAATTCTGGGTGGGTGCTTTCTGGATTTCTTTTTTGGAAAACCACTTCTGGCATCTTCCACCGATTTGGATTCTCTAAAACAAGCAGTTAAGATAGATAAACCCCTCTGCCTGGACATTAGAATCGCTACAAAAGAAGAAATTATCTGCCTGCCCGGCATTGGAGAAAAAAGAGCGGAAGATATCATTGCCTATAGGGAAACACATCCCTTCACATCGGTGAATGAAATTATGAAAGTAAAAGGCATTGGAGCAAAGACATATAAGAATATTTTGCCCGATTTGCTCGTCTTTGGAGATAGCACAAATTATAAACTTGTTAACACCCAAACTGATAGCCCTAAACAAGCAAAAAGTGCCAAAACGAAAATTGAGAATAACTCTATCGTCAATTTGAATACGGCAACACTGGAAGAACTCTGCTCTCTAAACGGCATTGGGGAAGTGAAAGCCAAGGCAATAATGGAATGGAGAGAAGAAAATGGCAAATTTACAAGCATTGAAGATATTACAAAAGTGAAAGGAATCGGAGCGAAGACATTGGAGAAAAACAGGGAACGATTGACGGTGAATTAGTGCCGGAGTTCAAAGTGCAGGAGTTCAAAGTGCGGGAGTGCTTAGTTTTTTAGTTAGCTGCGGTGGCTGATTAAGTCCTGTTTACCTTATAAATTAAAAATCCGTGAAATCTGTGTAATCTGTGAGAGGTATTTAAAGTTCAAAGTGCAGGAGTTCAAAGTTCAAAGTGCAGGAGTTCAAAGTTCAAAGTGCAGGAGTGCTTAGTTTTTTAGTTAGCTGCGGTGTCTTATGAAATCCTGTTTATCTCATACTTAAA
>JBDKSF010000106.1 GCA_039680785.1 Candidatus Cloacimonas sp. | reverse complement strand
CTATGGTGGTAATGTTAAATTAATTCCAGCTGACAAATTGAATACTTGGCACAGTATTTTAATGGTGGCTGATAAAGTTGAATATCCTGGACACAGTTTACTTACAGTAGAAGAAGCAAGGCTTCTCGGATGGTTGATAACAGACGGCTACTGGAGATTCAGAGGAAATAGTTGTGAAGCTGTTGTTTATCAAAGTCCTAAAAAATACTTAGATATTGTTAAGGAAGTAGCTGGAGGAAAACCAAGAAAACCCCATCCTGATTCAGGAGTTATATGTGTTCCAGTTTTGAAAGAGCGACTTAAAAACTTAATTCCTTATCTTAAAAATAATAATTTCAGTTTTATACCTGCAAAGCTGTCAAAAGAATCATTGGAGGCTTTATATGAAGCTATGTATTTGGCAGATGGAACAATGATTAAAAGAAGAGGCAATAGAGATAGTGATTTTCTTGCCTGCACTAAAAAGGAAGTCCTTGATACTTTTGTTATTTCAGCTTTTCTGCTTGGCAAAAGAACAAGAGAAGGTAAAAGGGGAACTTATATTTCCAATAGAAGAACTTTAAAAGTTTCTGGTGCATTAGGCAGGGAACATTATAAAGGTTTTGTATGGTGTCCTTTAACTGAAAACAAAACTTGGGTAATGCGACAAAATGGAATTGTAACAATTACAGGAAATACCTGGATCAGAAAGAACTCCGTAAGACAATTTGAACTCCTTGCAAAACAAACCGGAAAATATGCAACATTATCTAAAACGCTTAATTTTGCAAATCAGGCTTCAGGTTTAACAGCAGAAGAAAAAGCAAATATGCCGGAATATTTCAGGACAGACGCTTATACAAAAACACCTTTAAAAACTGCTGAAGGACTGCCATTATTCTTTAACCCTAACTTTGGATTTCAGGATTTGGCAAGAATATTTTCTCCGCAGGATATGGCTTCAGCTATAACACCATTTGCCAAGATACCTATTGAACTATTTGCCAACAAGGAAATATTTTCAAATTATCCAATAAAATCAGAAAGTTTTGGCAAGCAGTATCCGATTGACTGGGGAAAGGAAGCCCCTGCATATCTGCAGTTTATGAATAAGTTTGACAACAAGCTTTTAAATCAAATAGGGCTGACAAAAGATGAAAAGGGAACTCTCAAGATGTCAGATATGTTTGCTTATGCTCTTAAACAGGTTCCGGCATTTTATACGGCACAGAGAATGTTCCCTAACACTAAACAGCCTAAAACTCCCTATGATTGGTTATCAATAATGCTTGGGATTAAACTTACTCCGCTTGATGTCAATAAAGAAAAGACAAACAGACTGCACGAAATGGAAAATGATTTAAACAGCGCCATAGATGAATATAACAGATTAAATCCTTCTAATGCCATACCGACAAATTCAGATATTGAAAAAGCATATAAAACTTTAGCTCTTAATTACATCTATGAAAAATACGGCATGAAACAGACAGAGGAACTGCAAAATATAATGGACACAACAGGCGGCAATCAGAATCTTAATTTAATGCTTACTCTTGCTAAACAACCATACAATGAAGAAAAGAAACAGATATCAGGTATGGATATGGAAGCAATAATCAAATATTTGCAGAGCGTTGGAATTAACCCAAGCAAGCAGGAAATAAAAGATATAATAAAAAGTCAACAGTAAGGGGCAGACATGGAGATTGAAGAAACTAACGGAAGCAAAGCAACTATCAGGGAAGTATTTGACTTGGTAAAACCAATGGCAGAAAGGCAAGTCAAGATTGAAACTACGCTGAATGAATTTATAAAGGTATATGAAAAAAGTCATAAAGCTCTTGCAGATGACCTGGTGCTGACTATTGAAAAGAATACAACCGAACATAAAAACATCGTTGAACTTATACAAAGCAAAATATCAATTAAGGCTTTCTCAGCGTGGCTTACAGGTGCAAGCGTTTTTATAGGCATTATAGTAACACTACTTAAAATTTTTAAGGTGATGTGATGGATGAATTTTGGAGGCTAAAATGAAATCAGCGTTTCCGGTTTATAAATGGAAAAATTTTAATACTACATTGCCAGAGCACGTTAATAATGTTATAGGTTTAGGATTTAAAGGTTTAAGTATTTTCATCGACTTAGCGGATTTTCCTAAGGCAGGGCTTAATCATAATTCTCCTTCTCTGGCATGGTTTTTATATATGAACCATTGTTTTACATTTTTTGGAGACCCTATGAGAAGCTGGACATTTGACGGCCGGACTCATGCTTTTGATGTAGGTCCCAAAAATGAAGATATGAAATCGGCTTTCATATTCTGCAAGAAATATAATATAACTCCGTTTGTAAACTTTGGACATTCAGAGGAAAAAAATTCATGGCTTACAAGAAGTCCATCAATGGATAAATGGTTATGGCTAAGAAGATTTTCACTTGAGTTTGCAAGATATTTAAAATACAAATATAAATTCATAGATGTACCTATGGAAGTATGGAATGAGCCTTCGGAATGTATGAGCGTATATACTTATGTAAATGTTTCAGTAAATATGGAAATAGGCTGGCACAGCATATATCCGAACAGTAACGTTTATGTAGGTGAATCTGATATCAGCAATACATCATTTTTAAATGGAATTTTAACAGACGCTCCGTTGATGAGCAGAAAGAAAGTAGTTTTATCTGCGCATATCTTAAAAAAACAAGAATGGGAATCTAACTTAATTGATGAATTTTATAATAAATCAAAAGCAATAGGAAAGTATTTTGCTCTTACGGAAATTAACCCTCTTGACAATTTTGGTTATATGGAAAAAATGTTAGTCAAAGATAAAAACGGAAACACAGTAGGGGCTAAAGTGATTATGTTTGCCCCGGTATTGTTTATAAGAAATGATATCGTAGGCAACGCAAACGAGTTCAGGGAATGTCTAATATTTTATAAAGACAGACCGAGAGAATGGCAGGTAGTTCATTCGGATCACATGAAAGAAACTAAAGAATTTAATAAGAGAGTTTGGAGTTAATATGGATTACGCACAATATTTTGAAAGCTTAGGTTATAAATATATCCCCAAATATCATAAACTTATTGTCAAGGATTTTCAAAGGCATTGTGGTATTTCAGCAGACGGGGTTATAGGGCCTATAACCAAATCTAAAATTGACTTTTATAATAAGGATAATTTCTGTCCAGAAGTGTTTGAACCTATAAAACCTTATCGGGAATATAATGATGTAGAAATAGAAGCTTTGATGAGATATAAGATTAAATGGTTAGGCTCAATTTTTAACAGGAATGCTAAAGAAAATGATTTTGATGTTCTACATTCGATAGCTCACGCAATTTT
>JBDKSF010000105.1 GCA_039680785.1 Candidatus Cloacimonas sp. | reverse complement strand
TCTTATGAACTTGCCAGAATTGCGTCTTAATCTATTTGAACTAATCAAGGACAGTGAATTTGCCGCTAAAAGTTATTTTGCCGGTGGTTGTGTGCGCGATTTTCTTCTCTCTTCCAATGTTGCAATTAATAGTGATGTAGATATTTGTGTGGAATTACCGGGAGGTGGAATTGCTCTTGCCCATTATTTACAGAACTTATTGCCAGCAAGCAAATTGGTAATTCATAAAAGGTTTGGGACGGCTTCCTTAAACTTTAATAACTTCCAGCTGGATTTTGTGGCTACGCGTAAAGAACAATATGTGGCAGACAATCGCTATCCCCAAATTCAATTCGGAACATTATGGGACGATGTTTTAAGAAGGGATTTTACGATCAATGCTTTACTAATGTCCATTGCCACAGGAGAAATTTTGGATTTATGCGGGAAAGGACTTTGTGACTTAAAAAATGGGCTCATCCGCACCGTGCAAAATCCAGATAAAAGTTTTACTGAAGACCCTTTACGAATGCTGAGAGCGGTGCAATTTGCCTTGCGTTTTAATTTTAACATAGAAGAAAAGACATTACAAGCATTACAGACAAACGCCAATGCTCTGCGAATCCTTTCTAAAAGCTCTATCCACAAAGAATTACACAAAATTCCCGATGCTAAAAAAGATAAAGCGAAGCAGCTAATTAACAGCTTGGGATGGGAAAAATATCTTAAAAGTGAGACCGTAAATAGCTAAACTGCAGAAATAGCAACGAAATCTGGCTATGAAAATTTTAACAGAGACCACACTTCTTTCAAGGTATCTTTTTCCAACAAGTAAAGATATAATCCATAAATCATAAAGGTCAAGAGCGCATAGATGAGAGAGAATTTGCCTAAATAAAAACATCCAAATGCTAAACCTATCAACATAGGCAGAGCGCTAATCAGATCAATGGTCACTTTTCCCAAATTCGCCTTCAATAGAATAAAGCACATATAGAAGAAAACGATATTCATAATGCCGCTCACAATACTAAACAGCAATATCGCGAAAGCAAAATTTACCTTCATTCCTACATACAAAGCAATTATCCGCAACACTAAAGTTACAATGTTCCAAAGCAGTTCCCATTGTGGCTTTCTATATATATATGGAATGCCACTGATAGGATTATGCAGCATACTGGTTCCGTAAAACAAAATTAAATATAAAACTAAAGGCAAAGCAGCGAGCCATTTATCTCCCCAGATCAGAGGAACTATATATTGCAAAACATACACATATAAAATTAACGCCGGAATGCCAATCTTGAGAGTAATGGCAGTGTAATGTCTTATGCCTGATATACTTGCTGAGGTTTCACTTTGCGCCAAAACAGGAAAAAACACTTGCGCAAAAGATGTATTGAGCATCCCTACCGGAATAGCAATAAGTTGTGAAGCAAAAAAATAAACCCCCATCATTGCTGGCTGAACCATTGTTCCCAAAAAGAGAACGGGGGCATTTGCAGAATAAGATTGCAACAAGTTTATTACTGTAACGATCCCCAAAAAATTAAAATTACTCCTAAAATAGGCACAGGAGTATTTCAGCCAACTAATGTTAAAGATCTTTTTCCCTATAGTGGAAGGTAAATGCGGAACCTTAAAACAAAGATAGATTAGTTCTCCCAAATTACCTACATAGAAAAGCACTATATATAGCCAGGCAAAACGCCAAAAATAGATAAAACCCAAGCACAGCAGAGAATAGATGATGACATTTAATGTCTCCGCTATGGCAAGGTCTTTGAATTGAAGTCGTTTTTGAGCATAAACACGCACAATTCTGCGCAGGGACTCTACAAAAATTATGCCCCCGCCATAAGTGAGAACTTTTCCCAATTCAGAACTGTGATAATATGCCCCAATCGTTTTGCCAAACACAGCTAAAACAATGGTAATTATAATGGATACAAAAAGCGCTATCTGCAATAAAGCCAAGAAGTTCACGCGTTCTTTCTGCCGCGAAATCAAAAAGAGATAATCCAATCCAAAATGGGTAAAATAGGTTAAAAGAGCCAAAATAGCCGAAAAACTGCGATATACACCAAAATCAGTTTGCGTCAACCATTTTGCCACAAAGACAAACAAGATCAAACTGATTATACGCTTTAGAACAGAAGTAGTTAGAGTCCAGCGAACTCCATTTTGGACTGTTTTTGCGTGCATTTTCCTCTTTTTTAGAAAATTTCTGTTTGCGCGGAAGAAGGAGTTAAACCTAAATGTCTGTATGCTTTAAAGGTAACTTTTCGTCCCTGCGGACTGCGTTCCAAAAAGCCCTGCTGAACCAAATAGGGTTCAAAGATTTCTTCTATGGTCCCTGAGTCCTCTCCAATGGCTGTAGCGATTGTTTTAATCCCTACCGGTCCACCATTGTAATTCTCTATGATAGTGGTTAAAATGCGTTTATCCATTTCATCCAAACCGGCATCATCCACTTGCAACATTTGTAAAGCGGCTACGGCAATATTTTGCGTAATAATTCCGTTGCCTCTAATTTGGGCATAGTCCCGTACTCTTCTAAGTAAACGATTAGCAATTCTGGGGGTTCCGCGACTGCGTCTGGCAATTTCATTCACGCCATCTTCTTCGGCTGGAATATTTAACAGTTTTGCGCTCCGCCGAATAATTTGCGCGATGGAGGATTGATCATAATAATCCAAACGCAGAACGATTCCAAATCGATCACGCAGAGGAGGAGTCAATAAACCAGCTCTGGTAGTGGCTCCAATTAAAGTAAATTGTTCCAGCGGAATTTTTAAAGTGCGAGAATTGGGACCGCTATCGAGTATGATTTCCATTTCAAAATCCTCCATAGCGGGATAGATATATTCTTCAATCACATGCGAAAGGCGATGAATTTCATCAATGAACAGGGTTTCGTGCTTCTGCAGATTAGTTAATATACCTGCCAAGTCGGAGGGTTTTTCGATGACCGGCCCACTGGAAGTAGTGATATTTACACCCAATTCGTGAGCAATAATGCCTGCCAAGGTTGTTTTTCCCAAACCGGGAGGTCCGTAAAAGAGAATATGATCAAGAGATTCACCACGCAATTTGGCAGCTTTAATGCTGATTTCCAGAAGTTCTTTGATATGCGGCTGACCAATAAAATCTTTCAGAGTTCTGGGTCGTAAAGCTCTGTCCAGTTCAATATCTTCGGTCAATTGATCGGGATCGTTTATTCTTTCCAGCATATTTATTTTTTCTTTTTTGTATAGGGTGGAATAATTACAGGTTTTTCTAACATCTTAATTAAGTTTGTGCCTTCTGGGATTGGCTGCGTCCAGGTCTTTTTCTTACCCGTTTTTTTATCCGTTAGCTCCATATAAATTATTTCTCCCGCTTTCCACTGGCTTTTAAAATTGCCCAGTTGTAAGCTGGCAATCACGGTGAAGGGAAACTTTTTTCCGTCTCCGACTTGTTTCACGGCAACGGTATGAATCGGATTTGTTTCCGTGCTTACAATTTCATCTGGGCGCGTATTTATCCATGCTCTCAGGATATATTCGTTGGCGCTTTTATCCTTTTCCCAAGTTATCAGAGGGTTATTACCATTATCAAGCGTTAATTTTTGCACATAAACCCTGGGAATAGTTATGGCTGAAAAGCTTAGGCAAAAAACAACCATAACGGCAAGAAAAATAGATCGTTTCATCATTATCTCCCTTTTCCTTATTTAATCAAGCCAGCAATCTTCATCATTTGTAAACGCCAAACCATCCAAGCTGCCTCCCACACAATTTTTCGGCTCATTTTTGAAACACCGTTTAGGCGTTCCGTAAACACAATAGGAATTTCTTTTAGGTGAAAACCTTTCACCCATGCCCTGAAATTCATCTCTATCTGAAAAGCATATCCATCGGAAAGGATCTTGTTCAGATCAATGCTTTCCAACACTTTGCGCCGGAAACATTTAAAACCACCGGTGGGATCTTTTATTGGCATTCTGGTTATCACGCGGACATATTTACTGGCAAAATAGCTTATTAACAAGCGTTTAAAGGGCCAGTGAATAATGTTTACCCCGTCACAATAGCGGCTGCCAATAACTAAATCATACTTTTGGGCTGCTTCTAACAAGCGGGGTATATCGTTTGGATTATGGGAAAAATCGGCATCCATTTCCAAAATGAAATCATAGTTGTGTTCTAAAGCAAATTTGAATCCGGCAACATAAGCGGAGCCCAAACCCATTTTTCCGGGGCGTTGCAATAAATGAATCCGCGGTTCACAGCTTTGCATAAATTTTACGCGTAAGGCAGTGCCATCCGGAGAATTATCGTCAATCACCAACACTTCGATCGTTTCATCTTGTGTCAAGACCTGTTGCAGCAGGCATTCGATATTCTCAATTTCATTGTAAGTAGGTATAATGACAAGCGTTTTCATTGTTTATCCAAATTATTTTCCAGCAATTGTGGGTCTGGAACTAAGCGTAATGTTTTGGCTGGATTTCCAACCACGATAGTTTTGGCAGGAACATCTTTAGTTACAATAGCGCCGGCAGCCACGGTTCCATTTTCATTGATAATTTTTCCGGGCAAAATTGTAGCGTTAACTCCAATCCGTGAACCATTTAGCATCGTAACACCTTTAAAATGTTGGAAGCGTTCTAAATCGCGAGCCATATAATTATCATTACTGGTTGCCACACAAGGAGCGATAAAACAATAGTCATTTATTTCGGAATAAGCGGTTATATAGCTGTTAGTTTCAAATTTATTCCGCTCGCCAATTTTTACGAAATTCTCGATGGTAACATTTCTGCCGATGATGTTCAAATCGCCAATTGAAACATTTTCGCGGATTGTTGCCAAGTCGGCAATCAGATTTTTGTTCCCGATTGAACATTGACAGTAGATAATCACATTACTGCCAATCTGGCAAAAATCACCTATTACAGCGGGAGTTAAATTTTCCGGAACCTTAAAAATACTGCGAGGAGAGGAGAGAGGTCTTTTACCGATAATGGTTCCATCATCAATTCTACAGGCATTGCCAATTTTCGTATCGGGATGAATGACGACATTATGCCCAATCAAACAGTCATCTCCAATTTGGACTCCAGCCATTATTACCACATTCTTTCCGAGCGATACATTATTGCCTATTTTAGCGGTTTCATCTATATACTGGCACATATATCCTCCCTTTCTTTCAATTAAGGTCATTTTTTTGCTTGCTAAGTTTTAAGGCAAGTAAAAAAATGGCAGTATGGAAAATTATATAACTCAATTTTGTAATTATCTGGCTTTGGAAGGGAAATCCCCCAGAACGGTCAGTGCCTACAAACTGGATTTGGAACAGTTCTTGGCTTTTGTGCAACGCTATTTTGAAAATGAGGAAGTGGATATCAAGGGGATAACCGTTCTTAATATTCGAGATTTTTTACGCTATCTGAATGAAAAACCCGATTGCAACCGTTCTCTGGCAAGAAAAAGCGCCGCTCTTAATGCCTTTTTTAAATTCTGTAAAAGAAACGGAATCATAAACACCAATCCAATGGAAAAAATAAAACGCCCCAAATATGAAGTTCCACTGCCCAAATGTTTCAGCGAAGAAGAAGTAAGAACTTTGCTTTCCATTCCGGATAGCGACAGCCCTTTTGGCATTAGAAATAAGGCAATTTTGGAAACACTGTATGCTTCCGGATTGCGAATTTCCGAATTAGCCGGCATCCGTTTACAGGACATTGATTTGAAAAGAGGGTTAGTAAGAATCACCGGAAAGGGAAATAAACAGCGCATCGTCCCTCTTGGCTCGTATGCCATTGAGGCGATTGAAAATTATTTAAAAGTCCGTCCCCATTTTATGCACGAGCACAATTCTGACATACTTTTTTTAACCAAAAGCGGCAGAGCATTTGACAATAAACAGCTGGATATTATTCTTAAACGCTATTTTGAACTGGTTGCCAAAGCTAAGGGCTATTCACCTCATTCTTTAAGACATAGTTTTGCTACTCATCTTCTGTCGCGTGGGGCAGATTTACGCTCCATTCAAGAACTTTTAGGCCATTCATTGCTCTCCACCACCGAGACCTATACCCATATTTCTTTGGAAGATATTAAGGAAGCATACCAAAAAGGACACCCAAGAAATAAGGACAATGGCGATTTATAAAGTCCGGAGGACTGTTTTTTTTGCACCCTGCTTTTGCCTAAATGAAAATTATTGCCTCCCTATTAGCTACCTACATACGCCCCATATACTTACGGAAGGTATCCGGTATCCATCCCGTATCGTCATTCGGGAAGCATTCGGGATGGACACTGCAAACATTCGGGCAGCAAGTAGGGGCAGAATGGGGAAAAAGAAATTCCTGCTAAAAACAGGATAAATTTCTGCCAAAGCAGAAAGAAAACGGCTAAATTTTGTTTTTTTAAAGCATTTCACCCGCTTTTTTGGGAAAAAAGAACCCCTGCAGACAAAAATTTTAAATTTGCACTTGACAGGATTCTGATTATAATAATATTAGCACTCAAATGAATTGACTGCTAAGATACCTAAATTAAAAATATCGATATTATGGAGGAAAACAAGATGGCAAAACAAATGCAGTATTCACATAACGCCCGCACAAGTTTAAAAAGCGGAGTTGATAAACTGGCAGATGCCGTGAAAGTTACCCTTGGACCCAAGGGTAGAAATGTTGTTTTAGATAAGAAATTTGGCTCTCCACTCATTACAAATGACGGTGTAACCATAGCCAAAGAAATTGAGCTGGAAGATGAATATGAAAATATGGGCGCACAGCTCTGTAAAGAAGTTGCGGAAAAAACACATGATACGGCGGGTGATGGAACTACCACAGCCACAATTTTAGCCCAAGCAATCATTGAAGAAGGGCTGAAACATGTAACGGCAGGCGTAAATCCGATGTATCTGAAACGCGGATTGGAAAAAGCAACCCGAGTGGTTGTGGATAAAATTAAGGAATTCAGCAAGGAAATTAAGAGCAGTGAAGAGATTGCTCAAATAGCTTCCATATCCGCTAATAACGATCATGAAATTGGTTCCCTAATTGCAGAAGCGATGGATAGCGTTGGTAGAGAAGGGATTATCAATATTGAAGAGGCAAAATCCATTGATACCGGTTTGGAAAAAGTGGAAGGTATGCAGTTTGATCGTGGTTATATCTCTCCTTATTTTGTCACCAATCCCGAAAAGATGATTTCCGAATTGGAAGAATCATTTATCCTTTTATATGACAAAAAGATTAGTGCCCTGAAAGATATGCTGCCCATTCTGCAGGAAGTTTCGCAAACTGGTCGTCCCTTGTTAATAATTGCTGAAGACATTGAAGGTGAAGCACTTGCCACATTAGTGGTAAATAAGCTGCGCGGTGTTTTGAATGTTGTGGCAGTGAAAGCGCCCGGTTTTGGTGATCGGAGAAAAGCAATGTTGGAAGATATTGCCGTGCTGACAGGCGCAACTTTAATTTCGGAAGAAATGGGTAGAAAACTGGATAGCGCTACAATGAGCGATTTAGGCCGCGCCAAAAAGATTATCGTGGATAAAGAAAATACCACTATCCGCGAAGGAGCTGGCAATCAAGAAGATGTGGAAGGCAGAATTAAACAAATTAAAGCCCAAATTGAAGAGACAACTTCCGATTATGATAAAGAAAAATTGCAAGAACGCCTTGCCAAACTTTCCAGCGGTGTTGCCGTCCTGAGAATTGGAGCCGCTACGGAAACCGAAATGAAAGAAAAGAAAGCTCGCGTTGATGATGCCTTACATGCCACCCGCGCTGCCGTGGAAGAAGGAATCGTTCCCGGCGGTGGAGTTACTTTAATTCAAGCCGCTAAAGCACTTAGACAAATGAAAAATATCAGTTATGAAGAAAAAGTGGCTGCCGAAATTATGGCGAAAGCATTGGAAAGACCTGCCTATCAAATTGCCGCCAATGCCGGAGAAGAAGGTGCCGTAGTTGTCGAAAAGCTAAAAAGTTATCGCGATATTCATATGGGCTTCAACGCAGCCAGCGGTCAGTTTGAAGATCTCTTCAAAGCTGGAATTATAGACCCAGCCAAGGTTGTTCGCTCTGCTGTGCAAAATGCTGCTTCCATAGCCAGTTTGATGTTAACTACGGAATGCATTGTCACTGATATTAAAGAACCGGAACCACCGGCTCCTATGCCCAATCCTAATATGGGTGATATGTATTAATAATCAGATATCAAAGCTAAATACAAGGACCTTTCCCCGCGGAGAGGTCCTTCTTTTTTAAGATAACTAATAGGGGAGGAAAACCAAGCTGTCCTTTTTTATATTCCCATTTTGGAAATGCTAAAACTAACATTAGCTCCTCTGACAGAAATATTTACAAGACCTATATAAATAAATTGTTGCCTCCCCTAAAACCCTGCTTGGATTTACTTTCCCTTTTGCCCATATCAAATATTTTATTGCCTCATTTATATACCCTTTTCATTATCTGGCAGGTTGCCTTCTTACTATTAAAAAAAGTATTGACCAAACTCTCAATACTTTTATAAAGGAACAAAATTAACGGTTAAGAGGTGTTATATGTTATTAGCCAGCTTTCTGGAACCCCGGAATATTTTGTTTGAGAATAAAATATTAACGAAGGAACAGGTCTATCGTTTACTGGTTGATCGTCTATTCAGTCAGTATAAAATGCCGATTAGCGCTTCTGAACTTATGGAGCTGATATTAAAAAGGGATGAGGAAATTTCCGTCGCTTATCCTTCTGGAATAGCTATCCCCCATATCAGAATGGACAATTTTAACGATACCCTGATAGCGATGGTTTTTTTGCAGAATCCCTTGGATTACAATGGCATAAAGGTCTCCTGGGTGGTGCTTATCATTACTGATAAAACGAGTTCCAAAACCTATCTAAATATTGTATCCGCCTTGCTGAAGCTATCCAAAGACGAAAAAGCAATGGCTGCTATGCAATCTGCCGGGGATGGACACAGTGTTATTCACTTTCTGAAAAAGAATGAAGTGGAAGTAAAAAAGGACATTACAATCAACGATATTATGGTGCAAAATCCAATTGCCGCTCAACCGCAATCCAGTTTGAGAGAATTAATTAATCTGATGGGAACACATAGAGTTGCGGGAATGCCTGTGGTGGATGAAACAGGTAAATATATCGGTGAAGTTAATGTTCTCAATTTGCTTAAAGTGGGAATACCAAATTATGTGATGATGCTGGAAAACCTCAGTTTCCTGGCATCTTATGAGCCATTGGAGAACTTGCTGGAAAAGCAAGATATCCTATTTGTTAAAGATATTATGACAACCGACGATGTTGTTATCAGGCCGGAAGCATCCATTATTGAAGCGGTTTTTTTATTGTTCAGCAATGATAAACGCTATCTTTCAGTAGTTCAAGATGGTAAACTTATCGGTTTAGTAACGGCTATGGATATACTAATAAAGGTTATAACGGTGTAAAAAAATGGTATTAATGATTATAGCTTTGCTGGTCTTCATTATCACTTATTTATGTATCATCACGGAGTGGGTGAATAAAATGCTTGCCGCTCTGATTGGTGGTTTCGTAATCATTGTTTTGGGCGTGGTGGATCAAACCCTGGCTTTTTCCGCAATTGACTGGAATGTAATATTTTTCCTAATTGGAATGATGCTTACTATCTCCGTAATGCGACAAACAGGAATGTTTATGTATATAGCCATTAAAACAGCCAAAATTGCCAAAGGCAGTCCGCTGAAAATAATGGCTTTAATGTTTGTGGCAACAGCCGTTATTTCTGCCATTTTAGGTAGCGTTACGACAATAATGATCTTGGTTCCCATCGTTTTACTGATTGCCGAAGAACTGAAAATAACTCCTGCTCCTTTTATCATAACGATGATTGTTGCTTCCAATATGGGTGGTGCGGCAACAATGATTGGTGATCCGCCTAATATTTTAATTGCCAGCGCCACTAAATATACTTTTATTGATTTCTTTTTGAATTTAACTCCTGCCATTGTGATAGTGATGATTGGCAGCTTGGCTTTGATTTGGGTGTTGTATAACAAAAAATTGTATGTCAGCAATGAACGCCGCGCCAAAATAATGGAATATAACGATAAGAATTTGATTACCAACCCCAAACTTTTGTGGATTACGCTTGGTGTCGTTGGTTTAATGTTGCTTGCCTTTATTTTCCAAAAACCGCTCCATTTGGAAAATGCTACGATTGCGATGGCTGCAGGTCTTATTCTGGTTTTTATCGGCAGCCGGAAAAAGGTGGAAGAAATTATTCTCAATGATGTTGATTGGATTACCATTTTCTTCTTCATTGGCTTGTTTATGATTGTGGAAGGACTGGTCCATACCGGTTTCATTGATATGCTGGCAAAGGGTGTGATGTCCGTAACTAATGGAGAACCAAAAACAACTTCTATGGTTATTTTGTGGATATCAAGCATTCTATCTGCCTGGATAGATAATATACCTTTTGTGGCAGCTATGATTCCAATGATTGAACGCATTGGCCAATTTATGGGTAGTCAAGCACAAATTAGACCTCTTTGGTGGGCTCTGTCTTTGGGAACTTGCTTAGGTGGAAATGGAACCTTGGTGGGTGCTTCTTCCAATATTGTAGCTGTCGGAATTGCCAATCGTAACGGTTATAAAATATCGTTTATGGATTATACCAAGATTGGATTGTTGTTTGCTTTGGAATCAATGCTGCTGTCATCTGTCTATATCTGGTTTAGATATTAACCAGGAAAAACGGCAGGGTGTCGTTCCCCTAACAGCCGAGTTATGCAGTTCCCGCAATCTTTTACGATAGCTTATTTGTTGTGGTTGACGGCGATATCAACCCTCCATTATTTTCGCTGGCTTATTATTCTTGTTTCTAAAACTAAATCTGCGCTATCTGCGAAATCTGCGTGAAACTAAATCTGTGTTATCTGTGTAATCTGTGAGAGCATAATACTAAGGAAGAACGGCAGGGTGCCGTTCCCCTGACAACCAAATTATGCAGTTCCCGCAATCTTTTACGATAGCTTTTTTGTTGTGGTTGACGAGGATATCAACCCTCCTGTATTTTGGGACGGGTTAAAACCCGTCACTGAAATCTGTCGTCCCGATGGGACTAAGTTATTTGGTTTTTTGTTTCGCCGGGTTAAAACCCGTCGTTAATATGTATCGTTCCTAACGGAACTAACTTAAAATAGATAACTTCTGAATCCTGATATCCTGGTTTCTAAAACTAAATCTGCGTGAAACTAAATCTTTGGTAGCTAATTATAAAAAATCCCTTAAATCCCAAAAATCCTGTTCATCCCAGACCTATTATCATCTTAAATCTGCGCTATCTGCGCAATCTGCGTGAAACTAAATCTGTGCAATCTGTGTAATCTGTGAGAGCATAATACCCAGCAAAAACAACATCCTCGTCATATCACTATCCACCTAACTTTTCATTTTTGGCTAACTTGCCGTAACCAAAACATAGGTTTCCAATGAATGACGAGGATGTTAACCTTTACAATATTATTGTTGTGAGAGCTTTTTATAGGTCTCGTATCTTTCCGTGAAAAATACAGCTGCTTCTTTATTTAATTCTACGGCGCGTTCTGGAAAGATGTTTTTTAAGCCCGCATAGCGATTTTCAGAATCCAAAAACTCCTGCACCGAAACCGTGGGCTCTTTACTATCCAGAGTCAGAGGATTTTTCCCTTCCAATTTGTTAAGTGGATTATAGCGATAAAGTAACCAGTAACCTGCGTCCACAGCCAATTTTTCATGTTTTTGGCTCAAGCTCATATCAAAGCCATGATTGATACAAGGCGCATACGCAATTACGATTGAAGGTCCCGGATATGCTTCTGCTTCTTTAATTGCTTGCAGCGCTTGATTTTTATTAGCACCCATGGCAATGGAAGCAACATAAATATAGCCATAACTCATCATCATCATTCCCAGGTCTTTTTTATTGGTATTTTTGCCTGCTTCGGCAAAACGAGCAATAGAGCCAATGGGAGTTGATTTACTTGCCTGTCCTCCAGTATTGGAATAGACCTCGGTATCCATTACAAAGATATTGAGATTCTGATTTAGAGCCAAAGTATGGTCTAAGCCACCAAAACCGATATCATAAGCCCAACCGTCTCCTCCGATTGCCCAAATTGATTTCTCAATGAGGTAATCCTGTAATTCCTGCACTTTCTTTAGCAAGATTTTACAGCCCTCGCAGGCGGTTTCCATAGCTTTTGGTAATAGAGTTTTAATTTTTGCGGCATTGGCTTTTGCCGGCTCATCCACTTTATCCCAATTGTCCAAAGCATATTTTAGCGCTGCTTTCAGTTCTTCATTTATATTCCTATCCTGCAATTCCAGCATTGCTTTTTGTAAAAGTTTGCGGTGCGAACGAATTGCCAAACGCATTCCAAAACCGTATTCCGCATTATCTTCAAACAAACTGTTTGCCCAGGCAGGACCTTTACCATCTTTATTTTTGCAATAAGGAACGGTAGGAAAAGTTCCACCCCAAATACTGGAACAACCAGTGGCGTTGGCAATAATCATTCTATCCCCAAATAGCTGAGTTAAAAGCTTAATATAAGGTGTTTCTCCACAACCGGCACAGGCACCGGAGAATTCCAAAAGGGGCTGTTTAAACTGACTGCCTTTAACGGTTGTGTCTTTAAAGTTGCCCAAAACATCATTGGGTAGGGTCTCAAAATACTCGTAATTGGTTTGTTCACCTTTATCGCGTTCATCTTCAATCGGGCTCATTACTAATGCGCTTTTGGGACATTCGTTTACGCAGACCTTGCAGCTTTGGCAATCATCAATATAAACTTGAACCTTATATTCATAACCGGGTGCACCCGTTGCTTTTAAAGTGTTAAAGCTGGCGGGTTTATTAGTTAGGTCATCTTCCTTAACTAACTTAGCCCTAATCGCTGAATGTGGACAGACAAATGAGCACTGATTACATTGAATGCAATTTTCCGGTAACCAATGTGGAACTGAAGGAGCCACTCTTCTTTTTTCCAGTTTGGCGGTTCCTGTCTCAATATAGCCATCCAAAGGCATTTGGCTAACTTTAACTTGGTCGCCCTGTTCACGCATAATGGGCTCAATTACATTTTGGATAAAGTCATCGGCATTATCAGGAACTAATTTCAACAGGGGCATATAGTTATCTGGCAAAGTTTGTGGAACTTCAATTTCTACTAATGCTTCGTTAACTTTATCCACAGCATCCAAATTCATCTGAACTACATTTTCACCTTTGCGGGCATAGGTTTTTTTGATGGATTCTTTGATGAGCGTGATGGCTTCCTGGCGTTCCAAAACACCGGAAATCAAGAAGAAAGCGGTTTGCATAGTAGTGTTTATCCTTCTGCCCAAGCCAACTTCTTCCGCTATTTTTAAGCCGTCTATATTGTAGAACTTAATCTTTTTGTTAATGATGGTTTCCTGCATCGGACGCGTTAAATGATAAAAGACCTCTTCTCTGCACCAGTTTGAGTTTAGCAAGAAGACACCATTTTCTTTTATCTCACCCAGCAAATCGAATCTTCCGATATATGCTTGATTATGGCAGGCGACAAAATCCTCTTGAGCTACCAAATATTGACTGTGAATGGGAGTTTTGCCAAAACGCAAATGGCTGCGCGTTAAGCCACCACTTTTTTTGCTGTCATATTGAAAATAGCCCTGCACATACATATCAGTATGATCACCAATAATTTTAATGCTGTTTTTATTGGCTCCAACCGTTCCATCAGATCCTAAACCCCAGAATTTGCAGGAAATTGTTCCCGCGGGAACAGTATTGATAACTTCATCTATCGGTAAAGAAAGATGAGACACATCGTCGTCTATGCCTACCGTGAAACCGTGAAAGCCATTTTGCGCCAAATGTTTATAAACCGCAAGCACCATTGAAGGAGTAAATTCTTTGCTGGATAAACCATACCTTCCACCGATAATATAAGTATTAGAACGGTTTTTCAGAGCCGAAACTACATCCAAATAAAGCGGTTCGCCAATGGAACCGGGTTCCTTGGTTCTATCTAAAACAGCTATTCTTTTCACGCTTTCCGGAATAGCGGCTTTAAGACCTTCCACAGAGAAAGGACGGTATAAATGCACTTTCACCAGTCCCAATTTCGTTCCGCGCTTTTCATTCAGCCATTCAAGCGTTTCCTGAATGGTTTCACAACTGCTTCCCATTGCCACAATTATATCTTCCGCTTCGGGATCGCCCACATATTCAAAAAGATGGTAATTGCGGCCAATTTTGTCAGCCACCTGTTTCATTGTTTCTGCAATAGTGGCAGGTGCCTTGGCATAATGTAAATTGCTGGTTTCTCTTCCCTGAAAATAAACATCGGGTGCTTCCTGACCAACTTTCATTCTGGGCTTATCCGGATTCAAAGCATTTTTCCTAAATGCCTCTACCAAAGTGGGATCATTCAATTCTGCCATCGTTTCATAATCAATCACTTCGATTTTTTGCAGTTCGTGGCTGGTTCTGAACCCATCAAAAAAAACCACAAAAGGAATCCGGGTTTTCATCGTAGCCAATTGTGCCACTAAACCCAAATCCATAACTTCCTGAACGCTGTTGCAAGCAAGAAGAGCAAAACCCGTATTGCGCGCGCTCATTACATCGCTGTGATCTCCAAAAATAGATAAAGATTGCGCTGCCAAAGACCTTGCCGATACATAAAAAACTGTGGGTAACATCTCACCGGCAATTTTATGCATATTGGGCAACATCAACATCAAACCCTGCGATGCAGTAAATGTTGTAGTTACAGCACCGGCAGAAAGTGAACCATGCACTGCACCTGCAGCTCCAGCTTCACTTTGCATTTCAATAACATCTAATTTGGTTCCGTTAATATTTTTTCTGCCTTCGGAAGCCCAAGCATCAACCAGTTCACCCATTGTAGAAGAAGGTGTAATTGGATATATGGCAGCTACTTCTGCAAAAGCATACGCAGTATGAGCTGCCGCAGTATTACCATCCATCGTGGCTTTAATTTGTTTTGCCATTGGATAACTCCTTATATTTCATATTAATACAATATCTTTCATTTTTTGGCATAAGAATTGAACAAGGGTATTTCGTCAACCTAAATTGTGCAAGCAGTTGGGTGGTAAAGGTTGGATTTTTTGTATTTCGTCAACCTAAATCGTGCAAACGGTTGGGTGGTCAAGGTTGGTTTTTTGTATTTCGTCAACCTCAATCGTGCAAACGGTTAGGTGGTAAAGGTTGGTCTTTTTTGTAAAAAGTACCTTCCCTATATTATCCTTTCCAATCAGCTGCATATTTATCAACCAAAATTGGAGGAAGGACAGAAATGGTCTTGTCGGCAATCAAGAATCTGATATTCTTTTCTTTTCCCTTCTTTGCTAAATGGCATTTATAATCTCTGGTAGGGTGGTTCTTATACCCTTTACTATCGAAACTGTGTTCATTACAAAAGTTTGTATGCAAAGTAGCCAGATCATCCTGATGTGAATCTGCTTCAACTAAACACATATTATACTTTGAGTGGTCGAAAGTATAATATGAATTTCCATATTATACTTTAAGTGGTCTAAAATATAATATGGGATTCCTTATAAATTTGTTGCACAAATCCAATTGGCTTTCCCGTTTCTCTTTTACGCCTACCTTTGAGAAACTACCATCTCTTTTATCTTCTTTATTCAATGCAATGAATTGCATAGCTTTGTAACAACAAAACCAAGTATTGTGCAATTCTAAACACCTTTATATCCGGTTGGATTACTGCCTTCAAACTTATTATGTAAACTCCAAACTGATAAGGCAAATCTGGTTAATAAAGTTGAAATCATACTGACATCTTGGGTTCCCATCATTATCCCGAACAATGGGAATGGACATTCTTTTGGGAATTAAAACATACTTTTGTTTCGCTGATTTTTCTTCTCTGAATGTGTTGATCAGTTTATCCGCTATTTCTGCTGATTGCCGACAAACATAATCCTCACTGGAAAAGCAGGAAAAATCGGTGTTAATCAAGACGGCTTCAAAAAGTGAATTGACCGCGGAAGGGATCAGATCGCAGAGTTCTTTGATCTTCGTTTTGGGCACTTTCATCGTCTTTAAAATAGCAGAATAGATACTGATGGGCGTCCAAGATTCATACTCAGTAAAGGGCATTAAGTTAAAGTCCGAAAGTTGCTTGCGAAGATGCTCCAATACATCGTTTAACTTGTTATCCATCAAAGAAACCGTTATATGCTTGCTATTGGGTTCGGATTTGATCTTCATAGAAGTTGAATAATTGCGTAGCGCATCCACCACTCTTTGAACCGATAAATCACCATCACAAATAGGTATATAGCCATCTGTAACATTAATTTTATTGGCTATTTCCAAAGAGTTTTTGCTCAGCTGGCGAGGAAAATCAAAGAGCGATTTCATTTCCTTAGAAGTTTTGAAGTAATACTCATTGCAAGCAAAGCGTTTAGCATCTGGATGGCTGAAATCGATTCCTTTCCTGATGCAATTCAAAGCATCGATAGAAATGGAATCCTTGCGTTCCAAATAGTGGCAATCATTAGTGAGCACCATAGGTATATTTGTTTCATAAGCCAGATTCATAAGTTTATACATAGCAAGCGCTTCGGAAGGTAAATTATGGTTTTGGATTTCGTAATAGTAATCTTCACCAAAGACCTCATAATACCAATCTGAGACCTGCCTGGCTTCCGCTTCTTTGCCTTCCAACAATAAAGTGCAAAGCTCTCCCACCACACTGAAAGAAAGACAAATCAAATTCTGCGCATTGTCTTTTAACTGGCTTTTTGTAATTCTGGGAGCATTCGGATCATTTATATAAGCCAAAGTGACCAGACGGCAGAGATTATCATATCCAGAGCCATTCTTAGCCAGCAGAATCACTGAAAAAACTCTTTCGTCACCTTCATCATTCCAAACTGCCATCTCCAAACCGATTATCGGTTTGATGCCTGCTTTAATGCACTGATGCCATAAACGGGATGCTCCAGCCAAACTATTTCGATCCGTGATAGCGACAGCCGGCATTTTATTCTGCAATGCTTTTTGCACCAACTCAACAATAAAGCAAGCACCATCCAGCCAGCTGTATTCACTGTGAATATGTAAATGAACAAAACTCATCAATCCTCCTTAATCGACACTCGAATTGATCAACATATCCTTGCATCCAATCTGGCAATAATTTCCCTTGCTTCAGTTGCAACAGCTTCACATTCGGAAGTACTTAGCATGCTTTCCAACCTATGCTTGATCTGAGTGATCCTCTGATCATCCTCTTTAGCACAGTATTCTGAGGCCACAATTGCCCACAACAGACCCTGCTTGTAGTTTCTCATATAAATTGCATAGATTCTGGACAACTCTAACATCGCCTTAAAATGACCATTATTTGATGCTTCTAAAAAATATTTTTCTGAATAGTAAAAATTTGGTTCAGGCAGATTTGAATAAGCCAAGCCGAGATTGAATTGCGCTTCCTTGTTCCCTTGATCGGCAGCAAGTGTCAGATACTCAATTCCTATTTTAGTATTTGCCTCAACAATCCGACCTTGAAGATAGTATGTCCCAAGTTCATATTGCGCAAGGTTTAATCCCTGATCTGAAGCTTTTTGAAGTAATTCCAGACCTTTTGAAAAATCTTGTGCTATGTGCTGCCCATCGATCATTATCTCCCCCAGGACATACTGAGCCAGAGCCACACCCTGATCTGCTGATTTGCCATACCATTCAATGGCTTTCTCCATATTCTTCTGAGTCCCCAATCCATTGGCATAGGCGAATGCGACATTGTATTGAGCCAGCGCATGACCTTGTTTGGCAGCTCGGAAATACCACTCAAATGCTTTTGTGTAATCTTGCTCCAGTCCATCGCCATTATAGTAAGCGTCACCTAATTGGTTCTGCGCGTCTGCATTGCCTTCCTCAGCCGCAGCGATCAGAACATCAATATTATTTCTCATTAAGGAATCTCTACTATTTACACGTAATTCCTAAACTCTTTCGCATCTTGTTTATCTCGATACCGTATCATCAGCGTGCGAAGACCCTCATGGTTTTTATTCCTGTTAAACCAATCTTGGTACCATGTGTAAGGATATGTTTGACCTGATAGAAGAGCATCGAAAGCTGCTTTGAATTGGGGAAATTTTTTCTCTAATTGATGGCAAATTGCCTCTGTATAGTATTGTGCTAAGCCCTCAATAATATATTTATTCCATAAGCGGGGTTGAATAAGCAATTGTCCTCGGTAACCGTTGATATCATAACCAGCCATTGTGTAAGCATGGGCTAGTTCATGAGTTAGAACTACAAAAGCCAAATCTTCCGCTTCAACTTTTAATAGAATTGAATAATATGCAATAACCTGTGCGAAGAGCTTGATCATGTGTTCGTGATAAGAAAAAACCCCCAGGATATCAGAGATACCGAAATCTCCATCATCAGAAAGTAACACTTCTTTTCGAATAGCCGCTAATTGGGCTTCGGCACTATCACCAGGTTTTCTATTATCGAACTCTATACTTTGCTCAAATACAGCCATGGTTCCGATTCTTCCAAGGATAAAACTCCATACTTCGTACTGATCATCAGTTCCTAACCCTATCTCAATTAATTCTGTAGGAAAAACAACTATGTTTTCCTTTCCTTTTCTCTTAATTGGTGTTTGATCAGAGTTGTTATTAAAAAGATACTGATATCTTGGGTCTTTTGAAATCCTAAGCCCGGTCAGATCTTTTAACCTTGATTCGATTAGACCAATCCAATTATCTCTGCATTTAAATACAGCTTGGACTCTTTTTTTGAAATCGTCGTTACTCATTTCATGCTCCTTTTTAGGGCTTGTTGTGAATACTCAGAGAGACGATTGTTTCGCCTGTAGCTTTCTCAACTATTTTATCTACATTCTGCTTTCCGTGAAAGTAACAAAATAGGATATCACCTTTTTTGAAGGGTTTCCAAGGATTTTCTTCGTAGTACTCCCTGGATGCCAGGATTATCTTTTTTACATTTCTTTTAAGCTTGAACTCATCAAGAAAGAGCTTTTCCTTGATCTCTTTTTCGATATCGCCTAATAGCGGAATCAGCATTGATTCATAGTCATTTATCTGCTGAATGACATTTGGTAATCTCTTTTTTGAGCCCCCTGTTTTCAGTTCAATGATGTAAGGATTGTGCTCAGCATCATAGCCGAACAGATCGATGCACTTGCCCCTTGGTTTGCCTGATTGTAATGGTACTTCGTAACCAATGAGCCGCACATCAACATGTAATTTTTGGGAGTACATGAGTTTGACTGCACCCACCATATACAGATCGTTTCTTAAACGTGCTTTGCTTCTTGCTCTGGGTCTTACTACTCCATGCATGGTTAATAACCTGAATTCTTTTTTTCTCGGTGTCATAATGATCTCCTTTAGTTTATATTTATCGAGTATTTCTGTCTCAGTGCCTCGACATTCATCTGAATATCTTTATTATTGATGGAAGCCCATTGCTCCCATAATTCATTGCAACTCATATAGTGAAAATTGACATCCGTGGTTTGGGACACTAAATTCGAAAAATCCTTTAATTCTACTTCCTGCTTGTAAAAAGGATGAAAATCCATCCAGCCCACATTATCCGGAACGGTTTGAATCATTTCGCCATTGATCTGTTTAATCATCAAGGCAGCTTCCACCATTTTCCGATTTAGCGTTCTTTCAGGTTTCATACACCTCCTAAAACCCAATACTTTTGGTTAAAATATTTGCCCATCGTGGTTCCAAAGCAAAGATTCTTTAACTCTTAAAAATAATGGTAAAAAAATGCGTTATATCTGTCAACAAAAATATTTCATCAGTTTTCGCTTGCAAGTTATCCATTTACAACCTGTCATCCACCCCATCTTCACTCATCCTAAACGATGAGTGGAGGAGGAGTGGAGCAGGAGAGGAGGACGGGTTGTTAGCAAGAAAATTGCAGTATCATTTTATGTTTCAACCAGATAGCATACCATTAAAATTAATCCTCTTCAGCATAGACCGCTTTTGGGCATCATTTTCATTGACAACTACCAATGGACATAGAATATAAGATAAGGAAAAGGTAAAGATAAATGAAGAAAATATTAATGACAGCCATAAACAGCAGCTTGTATTGGTTACATCTTGTCAATCCCAGCCAAGTTTTCTTTCCTAAATAGCTATTATGTTCCAACTCCTTAGCGTGTAGAATTAAGCTCTATAGGATTTTTCAGGTTTTCTCTTATCATTCCCCATAACTCTAAAAGAAACAATTTCCCACACAGCATAAATTGCTAAAATATAAATATATACATCCATAACAGTTCGGTAGCGCGCTAATCCTGCTCCCAAAATGGAATGTTGAACAGTGTTGATAAACATAACAGCAAACATAAATAAAATATCCATCGCTCTTTTTTTCCAGCCCAAAATTATGGCATAAACAGCAAAAGGGAGAAAAATTGTAAATTGCAGCAGGACTATAAAGTTATATCGCAACCCCCATTTTTCCTGATATTTAAAACCGGAGCCAATCATAAAATCCCGATAAGAAAAGGGTTGCCAGAAACTAATCGTATTATACCATAAGCGTTTGCCCCAATTATATTTATAGGGTATAATGCCATTTTTATATGCTCTGCGGATACTTTTTTCAGTTACGGTATCCGCATTGGCAACATCGTAGCCCTTAATGACTGAATCCACTTCTGCTTTGTTCAGATTGGCAGAAAGGTCTAAAATCGCTTTAGCGGGTTCATCATAACCAAATATTTTATCCGTAATCATTGCCGTCCGCGGAGAAAGAATTACTATTCTATTGTAGCGTTTATAGTTACGAATCATCCAAGGCGTATATAACAAGGAGCAGACAACAATAAACAACAAAATTGCCTTGGCAAATTGAGAACGGTATGCCTTTGCGCGAAAAATAACAATTATCATTACCAAGCAAAGAACACTGATAAATAAATACCTTTCATCCAAATGCGAAAAAGCGGAACAAAGGACAGCCAGCCAAAAAACATCCCTAAGCTTGCGTTTTTCCAACAACCGTTGAATAAGCACAACTGTTAAAAGCAAAAAAAGGGTTATAATCGGCTCTTTTAAAACCCTGCCACTAAAATCCAGACGGTTATAATAGATAATCCATAAAAAAGGAGGAAGAAAAGCATATTTTCCTGGTAAAAGCCGTTTGCCGACATAATACATAACGATTACAATTAAAGCATTTAGCAAAGCATTCAGAAAAACGATGCTTTGTAAATGATTATAACCGACAATGTTATAATAAACAGCCAGAAGCATTGGAAATAAAGGTGGAACTTCATCAATATGATACTGTTCGCTTTCCTGCTTGCCTAAATCCTCTTGCAGAAAAATACCGTTGAAAATAGCTTTGGAATAACTTATATAATCCCAGTCATCAACCCAAACGGCAGAAGAATGAATATCCGCATTGTGCAAATATCTATACCCAAAAAACAAGGTCACGATGATGCAGAGAACTACCATAAGAATTAATATAGAATTATTATTAACCCTTTTCAAGCGTAAAATAAATTCTTTCATTTACCTAAACCGATAGCCACTATTCCCAAAACGATTAAGGCAGTTCCTCCGATGCGGGTCCAGTAAATATGTTCCTTCAGAATAACGGCTGCCAAAATTGCTCCAAACACATAAGCAAAGGAAATCATAGGATAGATATAGGATAATTCAAATTTACTTAATAGATACAACCAAAAAACGGTGGCAATAATATAAAGAAACGCACCCGCCAGAAATAAGGGACTAAATACATAAAGAACTGCAGTTTTCAAGCTGGCAATATGAACATCCCCTTTTAAAGACAATTTCCAGCAGATTTGTCCCATAGCCAACATTGCGGAACAGAAGATACTTAGTAAAATGGCTTTCATAATTTATTCTTCCTTATTAACGAGATTTGTTCCGTTATCAGACCAAGTAAAAAAAGTAAGACCCCCATCAACATCATAAAAGCAGAACCACTGGTGATTCCTTTATCCAATAATATCATCCGAATACCCCATAAAAATCCAGCGACAAAAAATAATGCCGCTAAAGGCAGAAAAATCCGTAACGGACTGAACATCACGATGATATTGATGATTTCCATCAGGGTTTCAAACGCAGTTTTTAGATGTGTCTTACTCTTTCCCGTTGTGCGCGGTAAAATAGTTATTGGTTCTTCCAATACAAAATGCTTGTAATTGATAAAAATTAAAGTAAATGTATCGCTAAAGGACATACCATCCGGACATTGATGAATAACTTGTTGAGCTAATTCAGTTTGGAAAATACGCATTCCAGTATTCAGATCATAAATTTTCACTGGCATCATCAGTTTGGCAAAAGTCCGAATTATCCATTTACCGAAGCCCTTGAAGGCAGTTACGGATTTTTGCCCTTTACGCGAACCCATAACCATATCCGCATCTTCCAAAATTATTCTCCGGTATAATTTATCCATATCTTCCAAAGTATGCTGTCCATCGGCATCAATAGTCAGACAAAGGTCTGTTTTTGCTTCTTTTATGCCTGTTTTAATGGCTGCACCATAGCCCTTGTTTACTTTGTGACGAATAATTTGAATATTTTCCCTTTCGCTATAATCCTCCAAGAGTTTGGCTGTGAAATCTGTAGAACAGTCATTCACAATTATTAATTTCCAACTGCGCTTTTGGCAAAAATCCGCTAACTTAGGAAAAAATAATGGAATACTGCCTTCTTCATTATAGGTAGGGACTATAACAGTGACCGATTTATCCATTGATACCTCAAATAATTCTTATGTTTACTTAATCTACTTAAGAATAAAATCTGTCAAGCACAAATGTTCATTTGCAGATTCAACTTTTAGATTGACAACCCAGCTTAGGCATAAATTCTGCAAAAAAGGAAACGATAAATGAAAAAAATATTAATGACAGCCATAAACAGCAGCTGGAGTCAATCCAATCTGGCTTTATACTATTTACGGGAAGTGATTGCCGATCTACCATATAGGGTATGTATGCAGGAATGGACTTTAAAAGATCAATTGCTGGATGTGCTTTCTGGAATTTATGTTCAAAATGCTGATGTAATATGCTTTTCTGCCTATATCTGGAATCGTCTTTATCTGCAGGAATTAATTCCTGAGCTGGTAAAACTTTTGCCGGAAGCAGTCATCGTAATAGGTGGCCCGGAAGCGGGAAATCTCACTTTTCTGCAAAGGGATAGATTTTACTTTATCCAGGGAGCTGGCGAAGGTAAATTTCGCTACCTGGCAGAAAACAATTTTTGCTTAAAAGAGGCAGAATTAGCCCAGGCAAAGCATATTCCCCTGAAAGACATTCCTTTTCCCTATAGACAAAGTGACGCTGAATTGCTAAAAGGCAAATTGCTTTACTACGAGACATTTAGGGGCTGTCCTTATGCTTGCGTCTATTGTCTTTCAGCCAAAGATAAACGCTTTGAACTTCGCTATCATCCTGAAAATCAAAAAGATATGCAATGCCTAAAGAAAGAACTGGAAGCCCTAATTGCTTTAGAGCCAAGAACCATCAAATTCGTTGACCGCAGTTTCAATATTAACAAAAAGTTAGCACATTATATCTGGCAATTTTTCAGCGAGCAAAATTGCCCTTGCGATGTTCATTTTGAAATCTATCCCGATTTGATTGAAGAAGAGGATATCGCCCTTTTGGAAAAAGCGCCGGAAAATAGAATCCGTTTGGAAATCGGCATTCAAACAATTAATGCTGAAATTGCAGCACAAAGTGGCAGAAAATCAAATTGGGAAAAAGCAAAATGGGTTTTAAGAGAACTGAAAACAAGAACTAAACTACGCGTTCATACTGACTTGCTTGCCGGTTTGCCAGGAGAAAATTATCCCTCCATAATAAATGGTTTGAATGAGGTCTGTGCCACTCTTCCGGATGAAGTTCAGCTGGGCATCCTAAAAATATTGCCAGATACACCTATGCAAGAAATGGCTAACACATTAAACTATAAATGGTTACATCAGCCACCCTACCAATGTCTATCTTCCAATGCCCTCTCTTTTACAGAAATGCGTCAATTGGAGAACTTTGCCAAACTTTTAAATTTGTATTGGAACAAAGGAGAACACCAAAAAGAGTGGCAAGAAATGTTGCAAAATCGTTCGGCTGCCGAAATTTTAACGGCTCTTCAGCAAAAACATAAAGAGCTGGGCTATGAACTACATTCCTTATCCAAAGCCAAAAGAGATGCTGTGATGGCAGAAATTGTGTAGCCGGAGCTCGCTGAAGCGCCGCAAAAAAGTGGAAAAGTGGAAAGGTGGAAAAGTGAAACCCAGTGATAATTTTGG
>JBDKSF010000104.1 GCA_039680785.1 Candidatus Cloacimonas sp. | reverse complement strand
AAGTTCCGTCAGGAACGATACATACTAACGACGGGTTTTTAACCCGGCGATAAGAATATCTTTGGGAAAAAGTCCCAGCGGGACGACAGATTTAAGCAACGGGTTTTAACCCGTTGCAAAAATACAGGAGGGTTAATTTCCTCGTCAACCACAACAAACAAACTATCAAGCTGTTATAGAATAAAACGGAAACTTAATAACTCGGTTGTCAGGGGAACGACGGGGACTTCGTTCTTCCTTTGAATATTCTCTTACAGATTAAACCGAAGAAACAAGGATTTAAGGATTTAAGGATTAAGAGGATTTCAAATTTAAAAGTTCCGTCAGGAACGATACATACTAACGACGGGTTTTTAACCCGGCGATAAGAATATCTTTGGGAAAAAGTCCCAGCGGGACGACAGATTTAAGCGACGGGTTTTAACCCGTTGCGAAAATACAGGAGGGTTGATTTCCTCGTCAACCACAACAAACAAAATATCAAGCTGTTATAGAATAAAGCGGAAACTTAATAACTCGGTTGTCAGGGGAACGACGGGGACTTCATTCTTCCTTGATATCAAAAGGCGGAAAACCCTTTCCTCCCCAAAAAATCCTGACATCATATATTCCTCGTTTCTATAAAGTTGTCAATCTCCTAATAATCTCTGCGTGATACTTGACAAAAACCAAAGGCAATCAGAAAATGGAATATATTAGTATCGAAACTTATAGGTTAGGTTAATGGCTCAGGATATGAATGAAGACCGGGATTTTTACTCTTCCGAACTGAAAGAACTGCTAAAAGAAACATTAAAACACTCTATTGAGGGGGAATTTTCCGCTCATAGTGAAGACCCTTATTTCTATACCCAAAAAAGCTATCCCCTGCAAACTGAGATTGATGGCTTGTCTCTTTATCCTGAATTTTTGCCAGAAGTTTTACTAACCTGGGCAAATTTGGATCCAAACATAGCCAGAAGTAAAGAAGATATCCTCGTTTTGGATTTGGAAACTACCGGTTTACGCAGCAATGGGATTTTTGCTTTTATGATTGGTCTGGGCTATTATGAACAAGAACAGTTTATTGTGGAGCAGATTTTTTTGCCTGATCCGGAGGCGGAAGTAAATTCTTTTGATCGTCTTATAGAACTGATCAAGAAAAAATCGCTGCTGATTACTTTCAATGGCAAGACCTTTGATGTGCCGGTTTTGGAAGCGCGGCTTTTATATCATCAAATATGGCTAAATCTACGCGCAATGGAGCATTTGGATTTATTGCATATTGCCCGGCGACTTTGGAAAAATAAATTGCCCTCCTGTGCTTTGGAGACCTTGGAATTCTATATTCTGGGTCAGATCAGAGATAAAGAACTGGATATTGCAAGCGGGGAAATTCCGCAGACCTATTTTCATTATCTAATGAATGGTGATCCGGAACTTATCCGGAGAGTATTTTTGCACAATCATACTGATATTTTACACACGGCAGCTCTGTTTACTTTAATTTGTAATAGTATTTCCTATCCTCTTGCAAATGGGAGAGATGGTAGAATAGATTATCATTCTTTGGCAATGCTGTATCAAAGCCAAAAGAGAATAGATATTGCCAAAAATATCCTGCTGGATTTGCTTGCCGATGGCATAATGGATAAAGATATTTTACGAGACCTGGGTTTTATCTATAAAAAGGAAAAGGACTACGATTCTGCCTACGATTGTTTTAAGATGGCGGGCTCTTTAAATTGTCCCATTTCTCTGCAAGAGTCCTGTATCATATTGGAAAATAAATATAAACGCTATGCGGAAGCACTGGCAACCGCAGAAAAACTAAATGCGTATTTAATTAGCCGTCCGCTTGTAAATTATCGTAAAGTGGCGGAAACGGAAAAACGCATTGAACGGCTTAAACTGAAGCTGAATAAGAAAAATGAGGTAAAAGATAAATGAATTCGATAAGTTTTGGCTCCGATAATCATAGTGGAATTCATCCCCAAGTTTTGGAAGCAATCCAAAAGGTAAATGCTGGCTTCTGTCCTGCCTATGGAGATGATCCTTTAACTATCAAGGTCTTAGACCAAATCAAACAACTTTTTGGGGGAAATTGTGATGCCTGGTTTGTAATTACTGGAACTGGAGCTAATATACTTTGTTTGCAGTCAGTTATACAATCCTACAATGCCATTGTTTGTGCTAAAAGTGCTCATATCAATACGGATGAATGTGGGGCAGTGCAAAAATTTACGCAAAGCCGTTTACAGCCAATTGAAACTCCCGATGGGAAATTAACCCCTGAATTGATTGCTCCCTTGCTTTTGGGTAATCGGGATCAACATCATTCTCAGGCAAAAGTTATTTCCATCTCCCAAAGCACGGAATATGGGACTTTGTATTCATTGCAGGAACTGAAAGCGCTTGCTGATTTTGCCCATCAAAATAATATGTTTTTGCATATCGATGGTGCGCGTTTGGCAAATGCGGCTTCAGCGTTAAACTGTTCTCTGAAAGCAATGACAAAAGATATTTCTGCCGATATTGTCAGCTTCGGAGGCACTAAAAATGGTTTACTTTGCGGCGAGGCAATTATCAGTTTTCATCCAGAAATAACTTCCGATATGCGTTTTTACAGGAAACAAGCAAGCCAACTCTTAAGTAAAATGCGTTTTATTTCTGCTCAGTTTGAAGCATATTTGCAAGCTGATTTATATCTGCAAAATGCTTTCTGTGCCAATAAAATGGCAAAGTTATTGGCAGAACGCCTACAGGAAATTAATGGAGTTACCGTAACTCAGGCAGTGGAAGTAAATTCCCTATTTGTTATCTTGCCCAAACATATTATTGAACCCCTGCAGCAAAAATACCATTTTTATACTTGGAATGAAGCGACGAACGAAGTCCGGCTAATGTGCAGTTTTAATACCAAGGAAGAACATATTGAGGAATTTATTGCTGACCTCAAAACGCTACTGTAAATCTAATAGCTTCTATGTGAGTAAGTTGTCATTTAAAACACGGGGCACAGTAAATCCAAAGTTCTTGTAAAAACACAAGGCACAGTAAACCCAGAGCTATTGTATAATAAAGTCATAGTAAATCTAAAGTTCTTGTAAAACACGGGGCACAGTAAACCCAGAGCTATTGTAGAGCAAGAGTCATTTTTATGGTGAGACATTTTTTAGTTCCGTCAGGAACGATACATACTAACGACGGGTTTTTAACCCGGCGCATAAATGTCAGGATGTCAGAAAAGTCCCATCGGGACGACAGATTTGAGCTACGGGTTTTTAACCCGGCAAAAATAAAGGAGTGTTGACCTCCTGGTCAACCACAACAAACAAGCTATCAAGCTATCATAGAATAAAGCGGAAACTTGATAACTCGGTTGTCAGGGGAACGACATCCTGCCGTTCTTCCTTGATGATTACGCAGATTTAGCTTTGGAAGCAAAGATTTAAAGATTAACCTTTAAAATCCTTGTTTCGAAAATTATATCTGCGAAATCAGCGTAATCTGCGTGAACTTATCCTGAAATCCTTGTTTCTCAAATTCACGCAATTCAAAACTATAACTTGTCAGACGAAAATTTCGGATTATACTATTAGCAAAGCAAAATAAGAAGGAGTTTAGCAAAATGAAAGTATTAGTTCTTTTTTATTCCGCCTACGGACACATTTACAGAATGGCGGAAGCGGTTGCCGAAGGTGCCAGAAAAGTTGAAGGAATGGAAGTGGAACTCAAACAAGTTCCAGAAACCCTTAGTAAAGATATTTTAGATAAAATCGGAGTGACGGAAGCCAAAAAAGCTTTTAATCATATCCCGATAGCTCAGATTGACGATTTAACCAAAGCCGATGCCATTATTTTCGGTTTTCCAACTCGGTTTGGCAGTTTGCCTTCTCAGATGAAAGCATTTTTGGATGGAACCGGTTCGCTATGGGCAAAAGGTGCTTTAATTGGTAAAATTGGTAGCGTTTTTACTTCCACCGGAACTCAGCATGGTGGGCAGGAATCAACCATTTTAAGTTTTTATCCGATTTTAATTCATCACGGAATGTTAGTTAGCGGGCTTCCTTATACCTTTGCTGGACAGCAAACTATGACTGAAATTTCGGGAGGAACACCTTACGGAGCATCCACAATCGCGGGTGAGGGTGATAGAATGCCTTCCGAAAACGAATTGGAAGGTGCCAGATATCAGGGTTGGTATATTGCTTCTCTGGTTGCTAAAATGAATAAATAAAATACATACCCTAACTGCGCATATAATATATACTTAAAGTGGAGGTCTCTATTTTATTTAGAAAAGTTTAGAAGTGCAGAGAAAACTCTTGACGCGGAAACGAGATAGGAAATTATGCATTTAATGAGAAAAATTCTCCCTAAGTGAATATAAGAGGTGGCTATGATCATCAGATTTTCTGTGGAAAATTGTCTATCTTTCAACGAGAAAACATCTTTGGAATTCTTTGCTTCCAAAGATCGCAATTTAAAAGAACAACTCTGGATTTCAGAAAGCAGCTTTATTCCCAATATATTGAAAGCAGCTTTTATCTTTGGTCCCAATGCGGGTGGTAAGTCCAATCTGATTAAAGCATTTCATTATGCCAAATCCATTGTTTTAGGGGAACCAAATCCCTTAAAAAACCGAACCATATATTTTAAGTTATGTCCGGATTGCCCTCAAAAACCGATTTTCTTGGAATTTGAGATGCTGATTGAGCGCAACATATATCGCTATGGCTTTGAAATTTTGGAAGGGACAATTTTTCGCGAATGGCTGTGGAAGATTAATTCAACCGGAGAACATAAGATATATGAACGAACTTATGATAAACTTCAAAAGAACAAAATCAGCTATGGGGATAATTACAAAGCTCTGCAAGAAGATGAATATTTCAATTTTGTGCTTAAGGGAACGCCGGAAAACAAGTTATTTCTTACGGAGACAATAAATAGAAATATAGAACAATTTCGTGATGTGTTTGAGTGGTTTAAGAAAATAGTGATAATTTACCCTCAGTCAAGATTACAATCCTTTAATGTTTTGATAAACAATGATTTTCTCTTGCAGGAGTATCGGAAGTTAATGAAGTTATGTGATTTGGGAATTGATGATATTAATATCGAGCAAATTGATGCAGATGAAGTTTTAAATAAATTGCCGAGTGCCATAAGAGACAGTTTGCGAATGGATTTACTTGGGAACATAACTTTAAAAACTGATGAACGCTATTCAATGAACTTTAAAAATGGTATGCAAGAAGCATATAGAATCCTTATTTCTCATAAAATACCGGCAACGGAATCCAAAGTGGAATTTAAAATTAATGAAGAATCCGATGGAACGAATCGTATATTTGATCTGATTCCTGTGTTGCAATTATTACAAGAGGATGCCATTGTTTTAGTGGATGAACTTGATCGCAGTTTACATCCTTTAGTATCCAGAGCATTTGTTAAAGCTCTATTTACTGCAAATAAGCAACATCAGGGTCAGTTCATAGTAACTACCCATGATGCAACTTTATTGGATGTTAAATTACTGCGCAGGGATTTAATCTGGTTCATAAGAAAGAATTATCAAATGGAATCCACATTATATTCACTTCACGATTTTGAAAAGATAAGAAATGATAAGGCATTGCAAAAAGCATACTTAGCAGGGTTATACGGAGCAGTTCCAATTATAATTGATGAGGATGAAGAATGAGTTATGCCCGTAAATCTCAGAAAAAAATCCCCAGGCGCATATATATTTTTACGGAAGGTAGCAAAACGGAACCAAAATATTTCCGGGAATTTATTCAATATTACAAAATATCGCAGGCACAAGTAAAAGTAATAGGCAGAGAAACCACAGCTTCCAGTCCAAAATCTGTTATTGAGGCAATGGATTATTATAAGAAAAGTAACCCCGTTAAGACAAAAAATGATATTTATTGTATGGTTATAGATACCGATAGATGGGGTAAAAACTTAAAGGAAGCTGTTGATGATGCCCATCAAAGAAGATATTTAGTTGCTTTGTCCAATCCTTGTTTTGAGATATGGCTTTTGATGCACTTTCAGGATGCTAATACAATTTTAAATAATGTTAATCTGCTAATGACAAAAACAGAGATAAATACACAAATTCATAGTTATCTTATTACCGGCAATAATGAAATTGATTACTTTCCCAGAACCGATTCCGCTGTGGAAACAGCTGAAAAACTGGATCCAAAACCGCAGCAAAGATTATTAGAGCAGATTGGTTCCAGAGTGTATTCACTAATGAAAATACTACAGGAATATAAATGATTGCCTATTTATTATTTATTCTGATCTCTTGGTAATTTGTTAAATTCGTGCAGGACTGGCCTCTTGTTAAATAATTAGCAGTCGAAAGAAGGGACTGCTAAAATTTCTTCTTGACATCAGATAAATATCGATTATACTTTCTTTCAGTTGGAGGTATATATGAATACACAAAGATTTACGATAAAGTCACAAGAATTGCTCGCTGATATGCAGGATTTAGCATCCGGTTATGGTCATCAGGAAATTAAAGACCTGCATTTATTACAGGCGATGTTGAGTCAGGAAGAAGGGCTTATTTTACCTGCTTTACAGAAGCTGGAGGTCTCGGTTCCCAAAGTGAAAAGCAAAGTGGAAAATGCCTTAAACCAGCTTCCCAAGATCAGTGGAAGTTCACAACAGTATCTTTCGCAAGAGGTCTTGGACATTTTACATCAAGCAGAGAAGGAAGCAGACCAGTTTCAGGATGATTACATTTCTACTGAGCATCTTCTTTTAGCTCTTTTAGTTAAAGGAAAAGAAGCAGCCAATATCCTAAAAAGTGAAGGGTTACAAGCCGATAAACTGCTTTTGGCGCTTAAAGAACTGCGAGGCAATCAACGCGTAACCGATGAAAATCCGGAGGCAAAATATCAGGCATTGGAAAAATATGCGCGTAATTTAACTCGTTTAGCCAGAATGGAAAAGCTGGATCCGGTCATTGGTCGCGATGATGAAATTCGGCGTTGCATACAAATTTTAACTCGCAGAAGAAAAAATAATCCTGTCCTCATTGGCGAACCGGGAGTTGGGAAAACCGCCATTGTAGAAGGTTTAGCCCGCAGAATTGTAGCTCGCGATGTGCCTGAAAACCTGATGGATAAAGAGCTTTTGGAACTTGATATGGCTGCCATCGTGGCTGGGGCAAAATTCCGAGGCGAATTTGAAGAGCGTTTGAAAGCCGTGCTTTCGGAAGTGGAAAAATCGGAAGGACGCATTATTCTTTTTATTGATGAATTGCATACAGTTGTAGGTGCCGGCGCGGCAGAAGGTTCCGTAGATGCATCCAATATGTTAAAACCAGCTTTGGCAAGGGGAAATTTGCATTGCATTGGAGCCACGACCTTAACGGAATATAGAAAGTATATAGAGAAAGATCCCGCTTTGGAAAGGCGTTTTCAGCCCGTCTTAGTTACGGAGCCCACGGTGGAAGACACGATTTCCATTTTAAGAGGCATTCGCGATAAATATGAAGTTCATCATGGAGTGCAAATTAGTGACAATGCCTTAGTGGCTGCAGCTCAGCTTTCGGAGCGTTATATAGCCGATCGTTTTTTACCGGATAAGGCAATTGACCTCATTGATGAGGCCTGTGCTTTGTTACGAATGGAAATTGATTCCTTGCCCGTAGAACTGGATGAATCGGAAAGACGGCTTCGTCAACTGGAAATTGAACGCCTCTCTTTGGCAAAAGAAAATGACCCCTTATCACAAGAACGGCTGGAAAAAATAAAAGAAGAAATTGCTCAACTCAACGAAGAAAATAGAGCTTTGCGCCTGCGTTGGGAAAGAGAAAAACAGATATTAGACCAAATTCGCGCCCTAAAAACCGAAATTGATACCCTTAAAGGTGAGGCAGAAAAAGCTGAACGGGAAGGAAATTATGAAAAAACCGCCCAGCTTCGTTACGGAACTATCGCCGCCAAAGAAAAAGATCTGCAAAAACTTTTGCAGGACGAAACGCTTAGTAAAAAAGACCGC
>JBDKSF010000103.1 GCA_039680785.1 Candidatus Cloacimonas sp. | reverse complement strand
GCTTTATAGGGAGTGATGCCCAATTTGCGTAAACTCATCTGATCCAATTTTTCGTTATATGGCTCCAAACCCAGATATTGCTTCCAACTGGCGATATCTTTAATTTGTAATTTCTCCGCTACTTCTGTAAGGGTAGCTGTATCGCGAAAGCCATATTCTGACAGAATTTCTTTTTCGCGGACAAGAGCTAAGCTATCAGAAATTGTCTGCTCTATAGTATCTATTTGAGCAAATGCACTCAAAAAGCTACAGGCAAAAATGGCTAAAAACACTATCTTTCGCATTGCCTATTCCTTACAGAGGAATATTGCCATGTTTGCGAGGGGGAATGCTATCTTGTTTATTAGCCAGCATTTCCAAAGCGCGAATCAAACGAAATCTTGTTTCAGCGGGTTCAATGATGTCATCAATATATCCCCTTTCGGCAGCTACAAAGGGATTGGCAAATTTATCACGATATTCTTTTTCTTTTGCCTGTAGAACCGCTTTGGGATTTTCCGAAGCCATTGCTTCTTTACGGAAAATTACTTCCACTGCACTTTCGGGTCCCATAACTGCAATTTCCGCAGAAGGCCAAGCATAAACAATATCGGCACGCATATGACGACTATTCATTACACAATATGCACCTCCGTATGCTTTACGGATTATGACAGTTACTTTGGGAACTGTAGCTTCCGCAAAGGCATAAAGAAGTTTTGCCCCATTACGAATAATTCCATTATGCTCTTGCATCGTTCCGGGTAAAAAACCGGGAACATCTTCCAAAACTACCAAGGGGATATTGAAAGAATCACAAAAACGCACAAATCTGGCTCCTTTTATACTGGCATCAATATCTAAAACGCCAGCCAAAATTTTGGGCTGATTTGCCACAATGCCTACTGTGCGTCCATTCATTCTGCCAAAACCAACAATGATATTTTGGGCAAAATTACTCATCACTTGCAAAAATTCACCGTTATCTATAATCGAATATATCACTTCCAGCATATCATACGGTTTATTGGGATTTTCAGGAACGAGAGTATTTAAAACATCACAATTACGCGTGATAGGATCAGCATTGGGAACATAGGGAGGATCTTCCAAATTATTTGCAGGTAAATAACTTAGCAGTAATTTGATAGTAAGCATAGCATCTTCTTCGCTATTGGCAATAAAATGAGCTACGCCACTTTTACCAGTGTGAATGTTTGCTCCGCCCAAATCTGCATTGGTAACCGTTTCATTTAGGACGGTTTTAACTACCTTTGGACCCGTCACGAACATATAGCTGTTGCTTTTTTCCATCACGATAAAATCTGTGATGGCAGGAGAATAAACAGCGCCACCTGCACAGGGACCTAAAATTGCTGAAATTTGAGGAATAACTCCACTTGCCATCACATTCCGCCAAAATATTTCCGCATAACCGGCAAGAGCATCAACGCCTTCTTGAATTCTGGCTCCTCCGGAATCATTCAATCCAATTATCGGGCAACCGTTTTTTAGCGCCATATCCATTACTTTGCAGATTTTATCAGCATAGGTTTTGGATAAGGAACCACCAAAAACAGTAAAATCCTGCGCAAATATATAGACCATTCTTTCATTGATTGTTGCACAACCGGTCACTACTCCATCTCCGGGGTGGATAAATTGTTCCAAGCCGAAGTTTGAACAGCGATGAGTTACAAACATATCAAATTCTTCAAAACTATCAGGATCAACCAAAAGGGCAATCCTTTCGCGCGCTGTAAGTTTACCTTTTGCGTGCTGTTCCGCAATGCGTTTTTCTCCACCACCCAAAAGAGCTGCGGCTCTTTTAGTTCTTAGCTTTTCCAGAGGATTCTGGTTTTCCATTTCTTCTTTTCCTATCTATGATTTATTTTATTTTAAAAGTCCAACACAGTCAGTTTTTCTAAAGCGGTTTTTTAGTAAAGGGAAATGTTCTGGGATTTATGTTGTTGTTTTGCCTAAAGCTGTTTCTTATTGTCATTTTTGCGAAATCTGGAATCCTGAAATCCTTGTTTCTTACATTCAATCTGTGAGAGAATAGATAAAGGAAGAACGACGTCCTCGTCGTTCCTCTTACAACCGAATTATACAGTTTCCGCGAAAATTTATTATGGCTTGATAGTTTATTTGTTGTGGTTGACGAGGACGTCAACCCTCCATTATTTTGCCACCTTGTGAATATCCTTGTTTCTAATACTAAATCTGCGTCATCAGCGTAATCTGCGTGAACTAATCCTAAAATCCTTGTTTCTTACATTCAATCCCTACAATCCCCAAAATCCTGTTCATCCCTGATCTATTTTTCTCTACGCCCTAAGCCCTAAGCCCTCCGCAAATATAATCCCGTTCATCCTTGGTATATTTCATTTTTGCCCGTTCAGACAAGCATCTATACAAACAATAATATCTTCCTGCTAAGAACTAACTCATCTGAATACAAGGTTATATAATAGACCCCTGTTTCGCAAAGCTGTCCATATTTATCTCTTCCATTCCAGGACAAAGAACCTTCGGTAATACCAAAACTGATGACTTCCTGCTCCAACACATTGGTAATTACCAGTTTATACAATCCTGCAAGGTGAAAGTTAAAGACCACAACAACAGTTTCCCCTTTCACTACAGGATTTGGATAAACTTCCATTAAGCCATTAACATTGGCAGTAGATTCATCAGCAGTGGATTCGGGTTTTGTAGCCAAACTGCATCCCATAAGCATTATAAGCAGAAAAATGCACTCGGCAAGAATATATATTTTAGGCATATTCATCTTAGTTCCTCACCTATAATTATTTAAGCATTTCTAAAGCAATCTGAAAAACATTTAAATTGCAACCAAAATTGTAGATGTTCTTATCGTTGCATTGGCTTCCTCCGGGGAAATAAGAATAGTTTCCGTTAAGTGAAACCAGATCTCGATAATGCAAATCCAAACCAATGCCATAAGTAAGACCTTCAATATTTCCCCCTTTATCTTTATGATAGCCACCTCTTAAAAAGATGGTATCCAGAAAACCAAGCTCTGTTCCAATTCCATAAATATTGGGGCTTTGTGTTCGGTCATCATTCATTCCGGCAAGAAGACGCAGGCATCCAATATTTTCAAAATTATCCGTTAACTCATTCTCTTTCAGATAGTTCGGATTTTTAAGCGAGGCAGAACAGGCAATTCCAGTGTTTATGCGTTTGTATATTTTATGTTGCTGACCACTACTATATTTAATACCGTCCCCATAGGCATTGAACATAGAAAATCCGGCTACAGATTCCAAATGTATTTTGTCGGTTAAGGGAAAACTATATTTTAACAGAGCTCCGGAATCTACACAATCAGCATCATATTCTTCACCTATATTAGCGGGAAAACTATAGCCAATATCAATAGAACTGAAATTTAGAATATAATTCATACCGAGGCAGAGGTCTAATTTCTTGTTCGAGAATGTATTATCGTTATGAATAATCCGATAGAGATCGGCAAAATTAACTGAAATTCCCAAGGGACACATAACTTCATTAAGTTGCTTCGTAATTCCTATCTCATAACCATTTTCATCAGTAAGTGATATCCTTCCATAATCAGCTTTTATTCCCCAAGTATGAACATTAGTAATAGAAGGGAAAAGAAAGCCAATACCCTTATAAGATAAACTCATCATTGAAGTATAATAGGCGCTTTCTTTTTCATTCCCGGGATATTTTAATTTCATAAAATCATAGCAAGTATTAGAATAACTGAGCCCTGTATGCAAAGATGGATAAGCAGGATTGTCATAAGCATTTAAAGGTTCATTGTGCCAAATATTTACAACTCCTACAGGACTTCCACCCAAGGCAAGATTAATTGCCGAGGGCTCAAAACAACTTACCATTAAAACATAATTGGAGATAGCCGCTAAATTTGCTATCGCCACACCTAATATAAAAGCCAGCAAGATTATTTTTTTCATAAAAAAACTCCTCAAGGCATTCTTTTTTTACTTGTAAAATATTATCTCTTTCTGTCAAGGATTTTATTTCGACCTACCAATCGTAACACCTTTTTCTGTAATGCCCTGCCCGCTCTCTGAACTTATAGTCCAGAAACAATTCCGTAACACTTCTCTAACGAAACTACGGCAGCGTTAGAGAAGTGTAAGAGAGTCGTTACGGAATGTTCTGTGTGAGTATAAGATAGCTTCTTTTGGCATATAAGCTGGGATTTTAGAGTGTGAGAAGTGCCCAGAGTATGGAAAATAGGCAAAAAATGAACAGATTTGAGGGGTTTGGGGAGGCAAATAGGGGAAAATTGGACATATTTGAAAGTTTTGGGGTAGAGAAAAAGTAAAAAACAGATAAAATTGACCGATTTTTAGACCATTTTTCTAATTGAGCCATAAATAAATTCTAAAGTTAATGTCTTTGACCCTAAATTGGGTAGCCGGAGCTCGCTGAAGCTCCGCATATTTTTCTTGAGGAAGAACGAAATCTTCGTCGTTCTTCTGACAACCGAGTTATCAAGTTTCCACTTAATTATAGGTAGCAGTATAAATATCTTGTTGTGGTTGACGAGGAAATCAACCCTCCTATATTTTCAACGGGTTAAAACCCGTCTATTAAATCTGTCGTCCCGCTGGGACTAATTGTATCTGTTACTATTTGCGCCGGGTTAAAAACCCGTCGTTAATATGTATCGTTCCTCACGGAACTTTTGTCTATCTTACATTTTTTCGAGGGGCTTACGCCACCGTCGCTATCTTTGTTTCGTTCTTTGAGTTAAAATCGGTTTTGTTTGTGATCTTCCACATCAATTCATTCTTTTCCCCTATCTTTGAACAATGTCACTAATTATCTCATAGAAAAGGCCGATTTTGACTTAAAGTCGACTAATCGTCAGTTATAAAATACAATCCTCTTAATCCTAAAATCCTTGTTTCTTACATTAATCTGTTAGAGAATATATAAAGGAAGAACGGCAGGATGTCGTTCCCCTGACAACCGAGTTATCAAGTTTCCACTTAATTATAGGTAGCAGTATAAATATCTTGTTGTGGTTGACGAGGACGTCAACCCTCCTATATTTTCAACGGGTTAAAACCCGTCGTTAATATGTATCGTTCCTCACGGAACTTTAAATTTGAAATCCTCTTAATCCTAAAATCCTTGTTTCTAACGCTACATCTGCGTCATCAGCGTAATCTGCGTGAACTAATCCTTAAATCCTTGTTCCGAAAATCCAAATCTGTGTAATCTGTGAGAGATAAAAAAACCGGAGGAACAGTGTCCTCCGGCTACCCAACATTATTTAGTATTCCTTATTAAAATCCCGATTTTCCTCGCGGATTTGTTTTTCCTGTAATTTAGCTGCCAGGTCTATCAGTTTTACAAAATCAGTTCTATAGCCCTCGGTATCTTTGCCGATATTTTTGGTTGCCAGTTCTTTAACCATATCCCAAGTGAGGGCTGCTTTATATTGTGACTCTTGCAAAAGCATCCCATAGCCAATAACGGAACAAGCGAAAAGGTAATTTTCGGAAGCATTTTCCAAGTGGACGGTTTTATTCATAACCGGCACTTCAAAAGGAATGCTGGTATCGCTATCCGGAAGTTTATAACGCAATTTAACCGTTAATGCTTCAGGTGATTTACGCGCCTCATCGGAAATCTTGATATCCTGATATTTCAGTTCATCCAGTTCGGGAACAAGTTCTTTGGAAGCGGTGGGAATAATTTCATAAACAGCTGTAACACAATGTCCTGCACCCAATTCACCGGCATCTTTGGTGTCATCCTTAAAGTCCTCTTTATTCAGCAAACGGTTTTCATAGCCGATTAAACGGTATGCCTTAATATGAGCGGGATTAAATTCAATTTGCAGTTTCACATCTTTGGCTACGGCATAAAGGGTGCTTGCCATTTCGTTAACCAGAACTTTTTTGGCTTCACTGATGTCGTCTATATAAGCGTAATTGCCATTTCCTTTATCAGCCAAAAGTTCCAAAGTGTTATCCTTATAATTTCCCATTCCATATCCCAAAGCAGTAAGGTAAATGCCTTTATTGCGTTTGGATTCAATTAAATCGGTTAAATGGGCAGAAGAAGATGCGCCCACATTAAAATCACCATCGGTACAAAGAATAATACGATTGTTTCCACCTTTGATAAAATTCTCCTCGGCAATTTTATAGGCAAGTTCAATTCCTGCTCCTCCAGCTGTTGATCCACCTGCCCCTAATCTATCAATGGCATCAGAAATATCTCTTTTTTGCCTGGCGCTGGTGGAAGGTAAAACTTCTCCTGCAGCTCCGGCATAAACGACAATCGCAATTTTATCCTCATCCCGTAAATTATCCACCAGCAATTTCATTGATTCTTTTACCAAAGGGAGTTTATTCGGTTCATCCATAGAGCCGGAAACATCCAATAGGAAAACTAAATTACTGGGTGCAGCTTTGGAAAAATCCAGCTTTTTTGCCTGCAGACCTATTAAAACCAAGTTACGATTTTGATTCCAGGGGCATACACTCATTTCAGTATAAACCGAAAAAGGATGTTCCCCTTCCAGCTTAGGATAATTATAGGCAAAATAATTTACCAGTTCTTCAATGCGGATGCTTTTGGGCTCAGGTAATTGACCTTGTTGCAAAATACGCCGGATGTTACTATAGCAACCAGTATCCACATCTATGGAAAAAGTGGAAAGCGGTTCTGCCAAAGGACTGTGAAATATATTGGGTTTGATTGCGTCATATTGTTCTGTATTAGAAGGAGTTATATATGGATTGTGAATAGCGGATAATGTCTGCCACGGCACTACATCCATATCGGAAACAGCATTGACCTTTACACTCTCCAGTTTGATTCCAGTTTTTTGCATTGTTATTGTAAGAGTGGTTGTTTTCCCTGCTTCAATTGTGGTATTACTCTTTTCAACTGTATTATAACCAATTAATGAACATTTTATAGAATATGTACCGGCAGGAATATTTAAAATAACTGCTTTCCCTTGGGCATCTGTCCGACCACCCGTTAGGCTTTTATTATTGTCATAAATAGCCACATTAGCATATTGAAGGGGAGTATTATTATCGGTAACGGTTATGGATAGCTTACCTATTTCCATTTTCTTTTCAGAAACAGGTTTTTGTGGATTGGCAACCAGCACAATATTTAATAAAGCAGGTTTATTGGCTTTTATCTTCACTTTCTGATTTTCATAAACCACAAAATTGGGATCGTTTATCTTAATGGTGTAAGTTCCTGGTTTTAGTTTATCAAATCGGTAAAAACCATTCTGGTCGGAAACAGCGGTGGCAATGACAGTGTTTTTTTGCAGACATTGCACAGTGATATCTGCTACAAAGGCATTTTTACCTGTCTCGGTAATGGAACCATAGATGGAACCGTATTTTTCTTTTTTAGCTGCCGTCAATAAGCATAGAATTAACAGCAAAGGGACAATCCAATAGCGTGTTTTCATTTTTCCTCCATAATTTTGCCATTCATAAATATAATAAGGCAAAATGCTCGTTTGTCAAGTGGGCTTTGTATCTATATGGGGTTTAATAGGTTAGCCAGTATGATAGAATATTTTGGGATAGGTATCGTTAATTTTGTTGGAGCGTCAGCTTGGCAAATAAAAAGCAAAATAATATGCTGATGCTTCCTTAATTTCTTGGTTTTCGTTTAAATAATGGGGCAAAACAAGAAATCTAATAATGCTATGATCTTTCTATTGTCTTCTTGGGAATAAATTTACCTATTCTTGCCTCCTTCAGACACAGTAGCAAAATTCAATCCATTTGCAAGTATTTCTTGACAAAAATATGGCTTTCGATTAGATATTATTATTATGGATATGCATAAAATTCGAGCTCAAAACCTCGTTAAAATATACGGCAAAAGAGCCGTAGTAAATGATCTTTCTCTGGAAATGAATCAGGGAGAAGTAGTGGGGATTTTGGGTCCCAATGGAGCTGGAAAGACCACCACTTTTTATATGATTATCGGATTAGCAAAGCCCAATCAAGGAAAGGTCTTTTATGATGATAAGGATATATCTCATAAGCCAATGTTCAAAAGAGCTCGTTTGGGCTTGGGATATTTGGCTCAGGCACCTTCTATTTTTGCTAAGCTGACGGTGGAGGAAAATATTTTGGCTATTTTACAGACCTTAAAAATCAGCCGAAAAGAGCAAAAAAGCCGTTTAGAAGAGGCAATGGAAGAATTGAACTTAACGGTTCTGGCAAAACAAAAAGCATATACTCTTTCCGGAGGCGAAAGAAGAAAGCTGGAAATTACTCGCACTTTGGTAACGAACCCTACTTTTATCTTTATGGATGAGCCCTTCGCCGGAATTGATCCAATCGCGGTTGCCGATATCCAAGACATTATAGGTAAACTGAGAAATAAAGACATAGGGATAATGATTACCGACCACAATGTGTTGGAGACCTTGAAAATAGTGAATCGCGCCTATATTATCTATGAAGGAAAGATAATCGTTGCGGGTTCTTCTTTGGAACTTATTAACGATGAAACAGCGAAAGAAGTGTATTTGGGCGATCGCTTTTTGGAAAATCCTTTTTAGCAACGACTATGAATACTTTTGATCAATACCTGTCCCTGAAACAAAAGCAAGAGCTGGCATTAAAGCCAAAAATGCTGCAGTCCTTGAAAATGCTCGCTTTGCCGATTTTGGAGCTGGAAAGCTATATCAAACAGGAATTGGTTAATAATCCTCTGCTGGAACTGCGCGAAGAAAAAGATGAAGATGATTTGGAAGAAGGCACTTTTGAAGAATCAGCTCCAGAAAGTTCTGCTCCCATTGAAGAAATTGATTCCAGCGAAAGACATTTGGAAACCCTTTCCGAGGTTCAGGAACTTACAGAAATTTTGGATAATTGGAATGATTATCATTCCAGCTATGAGAACTGGACGGGGGAAAGTGAAACGGATCATACGGAAGCGTTGATTCGCTACGAAGAAGATGGCAAAGAGCAATTTTTGGAACAATTATACCCGTTTGACCTACCGGAAAATGAGACGGATTTTATTACGGAATTAGTGGATTCGTGCGATAGCTATGGTTTTCTGCCCAAGGGTTATAATATTGCTGCGATTGCACATAAATATAATGTAACGGCGGAAAGAGCTGAAGAATTGCATAATATTGTTTTATCCCTTTCCCCTCAAGGCATCTCTGCTCGCGATATGAGTGAATGCCTGATGGCTCAGCTGACTGATGAACAAAAACAAAACCGCATTCTGACGGGTTTGATCTCTGAGCACTTTGAAAATCTAATTCACCGCCGCTATCAAAAAATTGCCTCTTCCTTTTGCGTTTCGGAAGAAACCATTATGGCAGCCAAGGAACAAATAGCCAAGCTTGATCCCAAACCGGGTTTAAGAATTTTATCCTCTAATGCGGCTTATGTTTTTCCGGATGTAACAATGAAAATGATAGACGGTGAATATGAAATCATCATCAATGACCATATAACCCCCAATATCATTATCAGTCCGCATTACCGTAAAATGATCAATCGCGGCTATTTTGACCGCGAAACTATGCAGTATGTGCGCGAAAAAATCAATTCTGCCAAGTTCTTGATAAAATCCATCTATATGCGAATGCGAACTTTGGAAAGGGTCTCCCTGTCCATAATTAAACATCAATACGATTTCTTTTATCTGGGAACGGGACAAATGCAACCTTTAACTTATGCTGTAATAGCCAGAGACCTGGGAGTGAATGAATCAACCATCAGCCGGGTCGTGAAACATAAATATGCGGAAACGCCTTACGGAATATATGCTTTTAAGGATTTCTTCACTTCCACCGCTGGTTTTGATGATGATTATCAAAGCATTTCCAGACAGAAAGTTAAATCCCATTTAATTCGTCTGATCGAAACGGAAAATAAGAAAAAACCCTACAGCGATCAAGAACTGGTTGAATTGCTGAAAGATGAGGGACTTAATATTTCCCGCAGAATAATTACTAAATATAGAGATGAACTGGGCATTTTGAACAGCCATCTCAGGAGAAAATAAATGTTACATAGTCAGGTTGCCATCATCGGAGGAGGACCCGGTGGTTATGAAACTGCCATTCGTCTTGCCCAATATGAAATTTCCTGCATAGTTATTGAAAAGGACAACTTAGGCGGAATTTGTTTAAATGAGGGCTGTATTCCAACCAAAGCATTGGTAAAAAGTGCCGAACTATATCTGGAAATGCTCTCTGCGGATAAATTCGGATTACCCAAACAAGCAGTGGAAATTGATTATGCCCAAATCCTGGCCAGAAAAAATGCCGCAGTGGAACAATTATCAGGTGGCATAAAATATATTTTGAATCGACGCAACATACCCGTAATAAAAGCAACTGCCACTTCCGTAAGGAAAGAAAATGGAAATTATGTGATCAAAACCTCGGAAGGAGAAAATTATAGCTGTGAATATTTGATTTTGGCTACTGGAAGTGAAACTGCAAAGCTGCCCGGAATAACAATTGATGAACAAGACATTCTTTCCTCCACCGGTATATTACAAATGCAGGAATTGCCGGAAGAGCTTGTTATTGTTGGCGGAGGAGTTATCGGCTGTGAATTTGCTTCTATCTTTTCTGCCTTCGGAGTGAAAGTGACTATCGTGGAATTTATGCCTCAGTTGCTAATTATGGAGGATAGCGAGATCTCTAAACGGCTTACTTTGCAGTTCAAAAAAAGGGGAGTGAAGATTTTAACCAATACCGGCGTTCAAAGCATAGAGAAAAAAAACAGGCAACTGGAACTGCAATTAAACAATGGAAATTCTCTAACCACGGATAAGGTCTTAATGAGTGTAGGCAGAAAACCACTGTGCAATATCAAAATTGAAAATATGGAACTAAAGACAGAAAAAGGTGCCATTGTCATTGATGATTTTATGCAGACCAACTGTGATAAAGTATATGCCATTGGCGATGTTACGGGCAAATTACAACTGGCTCATACATCTTCCAAACAGGGCTTACTTTCAGCGGAACATATCGCTCAGCGTTTGTATCCGGAAAGGTTTTTAGCTCCCCTAAAACCGATTAACTACATTAATATACCTCGTTGCACTTTTACGCATCCGGAAATTGCTTCCGTAGGTTATACGCAAGAGAACGCTGAAAGTATTTACGACGATGTGATAGTGGGTAAATTTCCCTTTTCGGCAAATGGGAAAGCAGTGGCAATCGGTTATCCCGATGGCTTTGTAAAAATTATCGCTCGTAAAACGACTTCGGAAATAATTGGTATGCATATTTTGGGTCCCAGTGCAACTGAACTGATTGCTCAGGGCGCCATTATGATAACCAATAAAATGAAGATAGAGGATATCGATTCCGTTATTTTTGCTCATCCCACTCTTTCAGAAGCAGTGATGGAAGCGATGGAAGACCTGCAAAATATATCTATACACAAAATTTAATAAGGAGGAATCCCAAATGCAAATCACAATTACAGCCCGTCATTTTGAACTCACCAAAGCCATCAGGGACTATGTGGAATCTGCTTGTTCAAAGCTGAGCAAGTATTTTGATCAAATTATCACGATGCATGTAGTTTTGGCTTTGGAAAACAGCCGCAATATCTGTGAACTTTCACTTCATGCAGCCAAATTTACGCTTCAAAGCGAGACGCAAGAAATGGATATGTATCTTGCCATAGATAATGCGGTGGAAAAGATGGAAGGTCAGATTAAAAAGCTGAAAGATCGCATTACGGATCACCAGAAACGAGCATTGAAGCAACAATTTGAAACATATTCTCATACCACCGATTTTCAGATTGATACGGAAAATAAAGTAAGAAAAACCATCAAAACCAAACGCGTCGTAACGGAATCCCTCAGTGTTTCCGAAGCGATAGAAAAGCTGGAAGCAAGCAAAGAGGACTTCCTCATCTTTAAAAATATTGAAAGTGACAGAATTAATGTTCTGGTAACGAAAGACCACAGCGTTTATAAATTGTTGGAGCCATAATAGATTATTTTAGAATAGGATAACAAAACTCTAATTTGGCAGGGAATGGGTTGCCGGATTCTGAAATAGCCCCAAAACGAAAAAGATATAGAAATTTGGGGCGAAGCAAGGATTAACGGCACCCTTTATTGCCAAATTCATAGCCCACAGAGAATAAAATGAAGACATTATATATCATTCCTTAAGATAGAGAGGAACACTAATGAAAGAAATTACCGTGCATAACTTTTTCGATGCCAAGAAAAAAGACCTGGCGCTATCTTTGATCACCGATCCCGAAACTCTGAACAAAAAAATCGGTTCGCCTTATATCAATCGTCCCGGCTTAGCTCTTACTGGCTATCTGGAAGTTTTTGCCGCCGACCGGATTCAGGTTTTGGGAGAAACTGAAGTTCGCTATTTGCAAAGTTTAAGGGAAGATGATTTGGTGTCCCGCATTCGAGAAATGTTTAAAATGGACATTCCTTGCATTGTAATTTCCAAGGGGCTTACATTACCTCCCGTTATTGAATACATTGCCAACGAACTGAATATCGCTTTACTCTCCAGCCGGCTTTCTACCATTAACCTAATAGAAAATTTATCTCGCTATCTAAGTGATATTTTTGCCCTGGAAAAAACAATCCATGCAACCTTGGTAGATGTTTTCGGATTGGGGATTTTGCTAACCGGTAAAAGCGGAATCGGCAAAAGTGAATGTGCCTTAGACCTTGTTCATCGTGGTCATAGCTTGGTTGGAGATGATTTAATCACTCTTCGCTATATAGATGATCAGCTGGTTGGCAAGTCCGGACGAGAATTCGGTTACTTTATGGAAATTCGCGGCGTTGGTTTTGTAAATGTAGAACGCGTTTTTGGCATAGCTCGCACGCGACAACAAAAAACCATAGACCTGCAGATTGAGCTTATGCCTTGGCAGGAAAATATGGATTATGAACGCATTGGTTTGGTTAGTAATTATGCAGAACATCTGGGAGTGAAGATACCTATCATTTATTTGCCTGTTTCTCCCGGTAAAAATGTGTCGGTTATAGTGGAAGTTGCAGCAATGAATATGATTTTGAAAGGAGTAGGTTATGATGCGGCAGAGGATTTTAACCGTAAAGTAAACGAAGAAATCCGTAAGAAAACAATGTTGAAAGGCATAGAAGGCAAAAGTGATGAAACAGATAGAGGTGACAGTAACCAATAAACTGGGTCTGCATGCCAGACCTTCAGCCCTATTGGTTAAAGCTGCCACAAAATATCGCAGTGATTTCTTTATCGAGAAAGATGGAATGAGAATCAACGGTAAAAGTATTATGGGAGTGATGATGCTGGCTGCGGAATGTGGTTCAAAACTAAAACTTATTGCCGATGGCGTAGATGAGGATTATCTGTTGGAAGAAATTAAGGCAATGATAGATAGCGGATTCGGAGAATAAGTGCAAGAGATTTACGGAATGTCAATAAATCCCGGTTTTTTTATCGGGCGCGCTTTACACTTCTCAATACCAGAACCAGCGATTGAAACGGGAACTATCAAAACGGAAGAAGTGCCAAAGGAAATTTCTCGTTTACAATCATCCCTAACAACGGTGGAAGAAGAAATCGGACAAGAACTGGAAGCCATCAATTTGCCCAAACGCGATGCCGAAATTATCTCCGCACAACAGGAAATATTACACGATCCGGAAATTTACAAACAAATAGAGAGCGCAATTCGTGATAAATTGCAATTCTCCACTCAAGCGGTTTCCGAATGTTTTGCCAATATTATCAAACACTTTGAGACAATGAAAATTGAGACCTTTGCCGTTCGAGCGGCAGATTATCGCGATGTGGCGATGCGTTTGCTGAATGCCTTGTCCGGAGTTAGAAATACTCTGAATTTTCAGTTAAAGGCAGAACAAATTCCGGTTTTAAAAGAGATAGTTCCATCGCTGGTGAGTAAACTTGCCAGGGACGGTATAAAAGCATATTTAGTGGAAAAAGGGAGCTACAATTCTCATTCTTCCATTCTTTGCCGGGCTTTGGGTTTGGTGGCTATTGCCAATATTCCCAATTTAACAGGGGCGGTAAAAAATGACGATTTATTAATTGTAGATGGTTATTCCGGTTTGCTGATCGTTAATCCTGATGAAATAACTTTAAATTCTTACCGGAAAAAGATGGAAGCGGAAAAAAAGCACAGAGAAGCACTTAAACACTTACAAACGACTGAATCCATCACCGCAAATGGCATAAAAATTAAACTGTTAACTAATATTGGCGTTTTGGAAGAACTGGAGGCGATCAAAAACCTTGCCTGTGACGGCATTGGCTTGTTTAGAACCGAATTTCTTTATCTGGGAAAACAAAATCTACCGGAAGAGGAAGAGCAATTTGCTGTCTATAAAGAACTTGCCGAAAAAATGAAGCCCTTGCCGGTTACCATAAGAACTTTTGATCTGGGCGGTGATAAACTTTCTCCTTTGGGCTATGCTTCTCCCGAAGAAAATCCCTATTTGGGCAATCGGGGAATCCGATTTTCGCTTTCTCAGTCAGATATTTTTTACACTCAAGTGCGTGCTATTTTAAGAGCTTCCGCCTTTGGCAAAATCCAAATTATGTTTCCAATGATCATCGATGCCAAGGACTTTCTGGAAGCGAAAAGATTCGTGCAAAATTGCCAGCGGGAACTTAGCCAACATAGTATTTCCTTTGATCCGGACATTGCTTTGGGGGCAATGATAGAAATACCCTCCGCAGCATTATGTTCGGAAGAATTAGCCAAAGAGTGCGATTTTTTAAGCATCGGAACCAACGACCTCGTGCAATATACTTTAGCTGCAGACCGCAATAATGAAATGGTTGCCAAATATTATGTCCAACACCATCCTGCCGTGCTTTGCTTGATTAAACAAACGGTAAACAGTGCGGCAAAATATCAGACCCCGCTTTCTGTTTGTGGAGAAATGGCTTCCTACCCTAAATACATTCCCCTTTTAATTGGTTTGGGAATTAAGGAACTTAGCGTGAATCCAGGTAGTTATTATGAAGCAAAAGCCATTGTGCAGAAATGCGATGCAGAACTTTTTAAAGCAACTGAAATTATTAATTGTTCACTTTCGCTTTCCGAAGTGGAACATCTGATAAATAACATTTTAACACCGTATTATCAGGACAGGGAGGAATAAGTGCTGAAATATGAATATCACAATCTACTGGCTTCCCAACAGATGCTTAGTATTCTACCCAAAGAGAAACTTTTAGATAATGAGCGCCAGGTAAAAAATATCCACGAAGAAATTGTGGCTGAACGCCGTGCCAAACTACTCGGTTTTTATGATCTACCGGAAATTCCTACCAGACATATCGATGACTTTATAGCGAAATTAGATCCGGTTTTTGACACTATGCTAATTTTAGGCATCGGCGGTTCCGCTTTGGGTAATAAGGCATTATATTCAGCTTTGAAAACAGAAGGGGATTTGCCTCGCAAGCTATTTGTTTATGATAATGTGGATCCTGTATATCTGTTTGAAATACTGTCGCAAATAAACCTGGAAACAACTTTGGTGAATGTGATCACCAAAAGCGGCACAACAGCTGAAACAATGGCTGGCTATATGATTGTGGTAGATATATTTAAACGCAAATTTCCTAATGACTATCAAAAACGAATCATTATTACTACAGATAAAGAAAGGGGCTTTTTACGCCAGGTAATTAAAAATGAGGGCTATAAAAGCTTTACCGTTCCAGATAATGTGGGAGGCAGATTTAGCGTCCTTTCCGATGTGGGTTTAGTTTCTTCCGCTTTTACCGGAATTAAGATAAAAGAACTGTTGAAAGGGGCGAAGGCAATGCGGGAACGCTGTTCGGAATTGGACATTATGGAAAATCCAGCTTACTTGAACGGTTTGATTCATTTTCTGTATTATCGCTTGGGGAAAAACATCAGCGTTATGATGCCCTACAGCAATTCTTTGTATGATCTTGCCGATTGGTATCGCCAACTTTGGGCAGAAAGTTTGGGTAAACGCAAAGACATAAAAGGTAGAGAAGTATATGTGGGACAAACACCTGTGAAAGCATTAGGAACAACTGATCAGCATTCGCAAGTGCAACTTTATACAGAGGGTCCTAATGATAAGGTCTTCACTTTCCTATCCGTGGAAAACTTTAAGCACGATTACACTATTCCAAATTTGCATCCTGATCGCGAAGAAGTAAATTATCTGGGCGATAGGAAACTCTCCGATTTGCTTAATGCAGAACGACTTGCTACAGAAATTGCCCTCAGTAAAGCTATGCGTCCTAATGCCAATATTATCTTCCCTCAAATTGATGAATACCATTTAGGGGAATTCATTATGCTCTATGAAATTCAGACGATTTTTACCGGCAAACTTCTTCGTATCAACCCCTTAGATCAACCCGGAGTGGAAGCTGGGAAAATTGCTACTTACGCCTTGATGAACAAAAAGGGCTACGAGAAAGAAAGCACTGAAATTGAACAATACAAACAAGACCGTGGCATAAACTAATAGGGATATAAGTAAATTTATTTACCAACAGGAAATGAAAAAGGGAAGCTTCAATAAGAGGGTAAAAAAGCTACCCTGTTATGGAGACGGATATGATTTTAAAAGCAAAAGCTATGATAATGAAAATCAACTTGATAGGAATTGGCAAAATTGTAAGTCAAAACAAGCATCGTTTGTGTCTTTGACTCTAAACCGATTCTTTTTGTGTTTGCAATGAGAAGCAGAGGTAACAAGATAATTTTTTCTTTGTCTTCAACTTACAAAGCTGAAGCTCGGTTTAGAGTTAAAAAAAATAGTGGTGTGTCTTTGACTCTAAACAGATCCTTTTTGTGTTTGCAACTATAATTTGAGGCAACAGGAAAAGTATTTCATTGCCTTCAACTTACAAAGCTGAAGCTCGGTTTAGAGTTAAAAAAATAGTGGGATCAGCTATAGCTCTGTAGCTGGTAAACTCTTTTCTTGTTTTAACTCACAATTTTGAAGTTGAGAGGCCAGTTATAGCTCAGTTACCAGTAAGCTCTTTTCTTGTTTTAACTCACAATTTTGAAATTGGGAAACCAGTTATAACTCGGTTGTCAGTGTTTACAATTTGTGGGATGTGGTTACAGAGAGGGTAGTGGCAAAATTGTAAGTCAAAACAAGCATCGTTTGTGTCTTTGACTCTAAACAGATCCTTTTTGTGACTGCAACTATAATTTGAGGTAACAGGAAAATATATCGTTGCCTGATGCTGTCAAAGCTGAAGCTCGGTTTAGAGTTAAAAATAATAGTGAGATTGGCAGTAACTCATCTGCTAGTAAGCTCTTTTCTTGTTTTAACTCACAATTTTGAAGTTGGGAAACCAATTATAACTCGGATGTCAGTGTTTACAATTTGTGGGATGTGGTTACAGAGAGGGTAGTGGCAAAATTGTAAGTCAAAACAAGCATCGGTCGTGTCTTTGACTCTAAACCGATTCTTTTTGCGATTGCAATGAGAAGCAGAGGTAACAAGATAATTTGTTCTCTGCCTTCAACTTACAAAGCTGAAGCTCGGTTTAGAGTTAAAAAAAATAGTGGTGTGTCTTTGACTCTAAACAGATTCTTGTTGTGTTTGCAACTATAATTTGAGGCAACAGGATAAGTATTTCTCTGCCTTCAACTTACAAAGCTGAAGCTCGGTTTAGAGTTAAAAATAACAGTGGGATTGGCTGAAGCTCGGTTTAGAGTTAAAAACAGATAGCGTTATTCATAATCACGATGTATCAATAATTTTGGCATTCATTAGCAAAGCTCTCGATGAATAAAGGCAACAGACAGAAAATAAAGAACTTAGCGGAAGGCAAAAAACTCGCACTTGACAAATAAAGCCAGCTGAATTATATTGTAAATGATTCTCAATATAAGTAGGAGAAAAAAATGGAAGAATATGCTGATATTTTTAGAAAATACCTTGATAAGCAAGGACTTAAGTTCACTCATCCGCGTCGTTACATTCTGGATGAGGTCTTTCAAATGCACACTCATTTTAATGCTGAAGAACTTTATGACAGAATTAGGAACAAGACCAATGAAATATCTTTAGCGACAGTTTACAGAACAATCCCTCTTTTATTGGATGCGGGATTAGTGCAAAGAGCAATTCGGAGCGAAGGCAGAGAGCGTTATGAGCATATTTTTGGCCACCCCAAACATATTCATTGGATTTGTAGAAATTGTGGAGCTTTATTGGAAACAGATTTGAACACGCTTTATCCTGCGTTAGCTAAGCAGGCCCAAGATTTGAAGTTTAAGCCCGAAGATATTGAATTGAGCGTTAAAGGATTATGCTGGAAGTGTAATCCAAATGAGAATGAGAATCAATCAGATGAGAAATAGACCCATAGTCGCACTTGCAGGTAATCCCAATGTAGGTAAAACATCACTTTTCAATGCCTTAACTGGTTCCAGACAGACGGTTGGCAATTGGCCTGGAGTGACTGTAGAGCATAAATCTGGGTTATGCAATTATCATAATAAGGTCTATGAAGTTATTGATCTTCCCGGGATTTATTCTTTGGCAGGTGGAAGTCCGGATGAATTGGTGGCTCGCAATTACATTTTAACCGAAAAACCGGATATCATTATCAACATAGTGGATGCTTCCAATCTTGAACGGAATTTGTATTTAACCGTGCAATTGATGGAATTGGGGGCACCGCTCATTATGTGTTTATCGATGGCAGATATCGCGGAACAAAACGGTATATATATAGACACCAAACACTTAAGTTCGCATTTGGGCTTTGCTGTTACTTCTCTTGTTTTGAATAAAAGAGCTGATATTACGCCAATTTTGCAAAAAGTGGAGGAATATGTTTTGCAGCCGCCAATTCCAGCTACGATACATTATGACGAGATAGTGGAAATGCACCTGGAAAATATTTGGCAGATAGTTCTTAAATCAGGTCTGGAAAAGTCGGAGAGCACAGTTCCTCATAAGTTGAAAAGGGAAGCAACCTTAAATGCTTATGGGGTATTGATTAAAAGTCGGTGGCAGGCATTAAAATTAATCGAAGGAGATGCGGAAATAATTTCTCGGCTGACAGATGAAGAAAAATCGCTGGTAGAAAAAGAGAGAATGGCAATTGCCAAACACAGAGGTCAGGAACCGGCAGCTGTAATTGCCGATGATCGTTATGGTTATATTCGGGGTTTGATAAAAGATGTGGTGAAGCGGAAGAGAAAGAATCGCTGGACTTTTTCCGATATGGTAGATAAAGTAGTGCTGAATAGTTTTGTGGGTCTGCCGGTATTTTTTATTGTGATGTATCTGGTTTTTTTGTTTGCAGTAAAGCTCAGTCAGCCCTGCATCGCGATTATTAATACTTATTTGGGCTGGTTGTTTGTAGAGCAATTTGGTAAGTTATTAATTTTGTTGTCAGTTCCGCAATGGCTAACTTATTTTTTCAGTGAAATTTTGGGTGGTGGGTTGGTCACAGTAGGCAGTTTTATTCCGCCTATTTTCTTTATATACATAAGTTTATCTATTCTGGAGGATTCCGGTTATATGGCAAGGGCTGCTTTCATTGCCGATAAATTTATGCGCAAAATTGGGCTTCCGGGCAAGGCATTTATTCCTTTGATTGTAGGTTTTGGGTGCACGGTTCCGGCAATTATGGCTACCAGGACTTTGGAAAAGCCGAGGGATCGTGTTTTTGCCTCCATTTTAACTCCTTTTATTTCGTGTGGGGCAAAGCTACCGGTTTATACATATCTGGTAATGTTATTTTTTCCACAGCAGGCAGATTTGGTTATTTTTGGTCTTTATTTTTTCGGGATCGTGATGGGGGTTTTAACGGGTCTATTATTGAAAAAAACTATCTTTATAAGTGTGCCTGGCGATTTTGTAATGGAATTGCCTGCTTATCATCTTCCAACGCTAAATGGCATTTTTATGCATACTTGGCATCGGCTGAAAAGCTTTTTATTAAGGGCAGGGAAGACCATTTTGCTGGTGATTGTGGTGATCAATATTTTGCAAGTTATCCAGATCCCGATGGGCAGCGAAAAAGCCAAGACACCTCTTTTGGAATTGGGCGGCAAAATTATTACTCCGGTTTTACAGCCGATGGGTATTAAAAAAGATAACTGGCCTGCTTCGGTAGCTTTAATCAGCGGACTTTTTGCCAAAGAGGCAATTGTGGGAACTTTACAAGGTCTCTATCAAAATTCGGAAGCCGAAGGCACCATCAATCACTTGACGGATAACATCAAAAAGGGTTTTGGCGGCAATGCTTCAGCGCTTGCTTATCTAATTTTTATTTTATTGTATTCACCCTGTGCCGCATCTTTAACAATGCTGTTTAAGGAGCACGGTTTTAAGTGGATGCTTTTTGATTTCGGATATTTAACTTTATTGGCTTGGATGGTGGCTACATTAGTTTATCAAATTTTGGCTTATAATTCGCTATCCCTTTTTTGGTTTGCCGTCATCGGGATTATTTTTATTTTCATTTACCTAAATTTACGCAGCATTGGGAGTAGATATGCGATTCGGGCAGATTAGATTTAGATTTCGCCCTGGGAGAAAACATCAAACTTTTACCTGTGAACCAAATCAATGCATTACCCTTGATCAATTACCGGAAGGGTATAATGCCACAGTTATTCATAATAACAATTTAAAAACCATAGAACGGGGTCTGTATATAGGTGCGCCCATAACGGTTTTTAGAAATAATTCGGATGAACCGAATGTAATTGTTGCCGTGGGAGATGCCAGATATGCTTTGGATAGAAGAATTGCCAAAAACATCAAAGTGAAAATCACTTAGGACAAACTACTCAGCTTTAGGAGCATCCAATCTACTAAAGTAAAACCACTTCACTTCGCTTTATCCATTATGCTAAATACAGCCACTTTTTCTGGTAAATACTGCCATATTGCCAAATCCCTTCTTGCTGCCAGCAGTAATAATCCGGTAGCATTTCTCTAACGCTTCAGTAACGAGATTAGAGCAGTGTTAGGGAAGTGTTACGGAGTTGTTACTGAAGGCAGCAAGTAACAAGCAGTTAGCTTATTTTCGCTGAGCAGAAAAAAAGGCGGTAATGAAGCACCGCCTTATTGTCATAACTAATTGAATTAAGAATACTTAGATGTAATATCTTCCAGATTGGGAAGCGTGAAGACCTTGAATTGATCGATGCGAACGGAGGGATCGGAAACGAATTCAATCTGGTCTTTATAAGCGATAAAATCCTCGTTATGCTGGCTGATGTGAGCCAGTAAATCGGGATGGACGATGATGCGCAAGGTCTTATTTTTGAGCAAATAATCGCTGCGATTAAGCCAACGATAGATTCTCATAACCACGGTATCCTTGCTTAAAATTCTGCCGCTTCCGTTGCAGAAAGGGCAGGGATCGGAAAAATTGGAGATCAAAGTATTCCGCATTCTTTTGCGGGTAACTTCCACAAGCCCCAGTTCCGTAAAAGGAAATGCTTTATTTTTGGCGCGATCTCGGCGCAAACCTTTTCTCAGCATTTCCAGCACTTCTGTCTTGTGTTTTTCATCCACCATATCAATAAAATCAATTACAATCACGCCGGAAAGGTCTCGCAGCCGAATTTGACGGGCAATCTCAGCTGCCGCTTCCAGATTTGTTTTGCGGACTGTTTCATCGTAATGCGTTTTGCCGGTAAAGCTGCCGGTATTAACATCGATGGCTACTAAAGCTTCCGTTTGTTCTATTTTGATATTGCCGCCGCTGGGAAGGTAAATTCTGCTGTGCAAACCCGTCTCAATTTTCTTTTCTATGCCCCAGGCATCAAAAATAGGGGAGTCCTCTCGGTAAATTTCCACATTTCCAATTAACTCAGGAGAAATATCCTCTAATTGGGAAATAATGCGTCGGGCAAAATTCTTGTCATCAATGACCAAGCGGTCAACATTTTCGCCAAAAAGATCGCGAATCAAGTAATTTTCCAAAGCATTTTCTTCAAACACGCAAACTGGCGGTTTGGCATATTTGAGCTGTTTTTCGATTAAGCGCCAGGTTTTTAGCAATGCCTTATATTCAGTTTTAAAATCTTCTTCGTCACAACCCTCGGCTTCCGTGCGGACAATTAAGCCAAAACCGCTGTCTTTGAGGTTGGAAAGCAGGTTGCGAATGCGACTGCGTTCGTTTTGAGCATAGATTTTGCGAGAAATGGCAATTTTATCTTTATTGGGAAAAAGGACGAGGTATTTTCCCGGGATGGAAATTTGCCCCGTTAAGCGCGCGCCTTTGGAACCGATAGGCCCTTTATGAACCTGAACCACAATTTCCTGACCCGATTTTAACAGTTTATTTATTTGCGAGGAATCTTCGGGATTTAATTTGGGAGCGCTATGTTCATTTTCATAAACATCCAAAAAGTCCATCACTATGTCACTATAATGTAAAAAGGCGGTTCTTTCCAATCCAATGTCGATAAAAGCGGCGCCCATTCCGGGCAAAACATCTTTTACGATGCCTTTATAGATGTTGCCAACTATGTTTTGCTGCTCTCTGTGCTCAACAAATAGTTCAACGAGGCGGTTATCTTCCAAAACGGCAACCCGCTTTTCGAGAGGATGCACATTTACGATTATTTCAGTATTGTAGGAATCTTTCTTCATATTAGTCCAGTTTATAAGGCATCAGATACAGCCATTCACCGGTTGTAGCGATTTGCTTCAAGTATTTTTCAATTTGGGTTTCAGGATTAACTGGTTGGTGCAATTGCTCCTTCATATTCATAATGTCCGATTCTTTAAGCATTTCCAGCAGACCTGTTTTATTGGGATAATTTATGGAACTGTAATTAGTTACCTTAGCTAAGGCGGCTGCCTTGGCAATTGCCTTATCCAAAGTTCCGATTTCATCTATCAAGTTATGTGCCAAAGCATCTTCAGAGCTAAAAACTCGTCCTTCGGCAACGGATTCAATTTGCTCTGGAGTAATCTTTCTGGCGGTCATCACTCTTTGTTTGAATTCATTGTAAGTGCCAGTGGAACTGCGCTTTAACGATTCAATTAAGGCAGGATCGTAGGTTTCAAAGGGGCTGAAAGCACCGGCATATTTGCCAAATTTTAAGGTCTGCGAATGTAAACCGATTTTTTTACCCAAACCTGCCGTTTCCGGAATTAAACCAATAACTCCGATTGAACCGGTTAAAGTTCCCTGATCGGCTATTATATAATCCCCCGCACAAGAAATATAATATCCTCCGGAAGCAGCCGTTCCTCCCATTGAAATAACGAGAGGATAATCCTTTTTCAGCTTTAGCAATTGCTGATGAATAAGTTCGGATTCCAAAGCGGAGCCCCCGGGACTGTTTATTCTTAAGACAACTGCCTTCACGGATTTATCTTGGCGAATATTTTTAATTATTTTGGCTACTTTGGCTGCGCTGATTAAATTCTGATTGCCAAAATCATAATTGGAAGCGGGAGTGATATTTCCCGTTAAATAAACCACGGCAATCTTGGATTTTTCACTCTTGGGGCTGGGAGGGGCATAAGATGAAATCTTGATAAAATTATCTTCTGTAAGCTTCAAATTGTTCAGCATTTCATCCCGATGCAGAGCATAGTCAATCAGCTTATATTCCAAGGCGTTATTGGCAGTGAGGGAAAAATCGGCACGCCGTTCAAAAATATCTTTTACCTGAGTGGGTTCCAGTTTTCTGTTTTTAGCCACAAAAGATAGCAGATTAGTGTAAATATCCTCTAAAGCGGCATTGATGTTTTCTTTGGTGCCCTGGCTTAGTTCTGTTTGGGAATATGGTTCACCGGCGCCTTTATAAGCACCCGATTGAAGAATGTGCATTTTGATTCCCATTTTATCCAGTAACTCTTTGTAAAACATCATATTGGCAGATACACCCTGTAAAATGAGACCCGCTGAAGCTGAGGGCTCCATATAAACTTTATCAGCACAGGAAGCGAGCAAATAATCCGCCTGGGTAAAATTTTCGCCAAAAGCAACTACTGGCTTGCCACTTTTTCTAAAACTGGCTATTGCCAAAGCCATTTCATTTAAAGCAGCATAATTAGTCATAATCATATTGGGCTCTATCAGCATTCCTTTGATGCGATCATCTTTTGCCGCAGCCAAAATTTTGGTGCTGATTTCTTGAACACTGGGAGAAGTATGATTGAAAATTTTTATCTCTTCTCTGGCATTATAATCGGGGATCATAGCGCTCGGATTTACATACAACCAAGCATTAGCAGGGATTTTTGGTGTTTTGAGACCAAATGAACTATAGGCGATGCTAAATCCTATGGCAAAAACAACTATAAAGGCAATCAGAAAGATGATGCAACCCCATAGAACCGGTTTTTTAGATTTCATATATATAAAACTCCTTTTAGCGATTATCAAATTCCGCTTCGAAAAAATCTGAATAACACAGATATAATAACTAACTTTATGATCTCTGTCAAATGGGAATTTGGCAAACTATTTTCTTACCTTCGCATAATTTCCTTATAAGATAGATAATGTCAATTAAAAAATGGCGGAGATGTAGGGATTCGAACCCTAGAAACGCTCACACGTTTACACGATTTCCAATCGTGCTCCTTCAGCCAACTCGGACACATCTCCCTTTTTCTTTTTCCAAATTTTTTTCCTGCCCGATTCTGTCAAATAGAATTAGCAATATTACAAAGGATTGCTAACTTTCGCTGCAGAAATGCCTATGCTAAAATTGGGATTTGAACTTTTTATAGATTGTATTATAATACCATTGAACAATTAAGAGCAAGGACATTATCGCAATGATTTTTGGCTGATTGGGAGCAATAATAAACAAAATAGGTCTTTTTTATCCCACACATCAAGATTATATTTTGCATCTTTTAAAATATGTTCTAATGATCTCATTATTAAATGACGCAATCGAAATTCAGACATTCATATAAGTAAAACACCCTATCGTAAAATCATCAGAACTAATTGCATAGAATGATGATAGTGCTAAAAATAATACGCATATACAAAATGTATATCTCATTTGATCCTCCCCTTATTGATGGTTATTTTTTCGGTAGAGACCCTCTTCCCGTTTATTTGCATTGCAACAATATAAACTCCTGGTTTTAGTTTAACAGCTGGTAGAATGCCCCTTTTACTTTTTAAATTCTGCGTATCCAGCTGATAATTGGTTATTACCTGACCCTTAATATTATAAATTGAAATCTTAGCGGTAGATATATGTTCAGGAAGAGGACCTTCTATCTCATAGCTAATTTCCTGGTTATTAGAGGAATTGGGATTAGGGAAATACTTAACCTTTAAGATACTGTTTACGGGAGGCATAAAAACATCTTCATTAGCTACAGAAGTATCTAATAATTGAGCATTTCCGGCAAAAATGTAAACATAACCTAAATTATCATTCAAATCTGGAACATCGCTATGGGGTGCAGAAATAGCCAGATCACAATATTCATCACCGTTAAAATTACCCGAAACAATATTCCGGCCAAATTGGTGATAAGGGGAAGTTGGTGGAGCTGTAATTCTCAGGTCAAAAAGGCCATTGGGATTTTCACCTCCAAGCCAAACGCCAGCGTGTCCCGTCCAGAGTATAGCACTATAATCCGAACCCGCTAAATCACTATAACCGTCTCCATTAAAATCTCCGTAGGCAACTCCTTGATGAGTCATATCCATCAGATTGGAAATGTATTCATTGATATGCAAAGTAAATTCTTCTGTTTCCATTATATTAATTCCACCTAAACGCAGTTTGTTATTATCTCGCCAGGAATCCCCTTCGCAATAGACAAAATCATCATAGCCATCTCCATTAAAATCACCTACACCATAGCCACCGGGAAAGCTCCATTCTGAATCTCCCCAACTACGCAATAAAACCCGATTGTTCAAATTAAGGGGATTTCCCCCATAATAGAGATAGCGATAAGTTATAATACCCTCTGGTTTCTCTAAGGCAAATCCGGCAATAAAATCATCAATGCCATCATTGTTTACATCACCTGCTTCAGCAAGTTTATGATATCTTTGCAGACAAATGTGGTATTGGATAGTAACTATTTGAAAAGTTCCTCCCAACAATATTGCCAAGTCAGGATAATTAGTATTTATAAAATGATATATTCCTATATCATCTAAGCCATCTCCATTCACATCTCCCAAAAACCATATTGGTAATATTATGGGGTCACTAAACCAAGGTGAGTTTAATGTAAAATCAGGTTCCAGATATGCTTCGGGTCCTCCATAGAATATTCTTAGGGCTAAGGAATCAGTAATCTCTGGTGAGTAAAGCTCAGAAATCATAAGATCATCATAATTATCACCATTTACATCGCCAATATTTAAAAGAGTTGTGCTGATAACCTGATCCTGGAATGTGCTTTCTCTTATAAGATCGGGAACTGCATCCATATTGGGTCCACAAAAATAAATTTGGACACTTGACCAATGATTAATTCCGCTATTTAAGGTAAAAACCGCTACATCATCATAACCATCAGCATTAAAGTCAATAGAAGCAATAACTTTCCCAAAATATGAACCTATATATTCACCAGCTAAACTCTGTATTAAGGGCATATTGTTTTGAGAATATAATCTTAGCCCCGTAAACATAAGAGTAGCACTTACAAGCAATACTATTATCACCTTCTTCATAATCTATTCCTCCTTTTTATCAAGGATATGTTTTATACTTAAGATAAAAAATAATAACCTCTATTTTGCAGTATATCTTAATTATACATAATGATCCACTTTCAAGGTTTACATCAATTTCCGATTATTTTCTCTTAACCGAGGGTCACAGCAAACAGAAAAATACTCACTACTACTAATTTGCCGGAAGTAATTTAGAAACTCCTCATAAGCAAACACTATATAATTATATTATAATATAAATTCCGAGAAAAGCAAAAAGTTGAGTCCCAAATGTTGGTGTAAATTCCAGTTCATTGATCTATCAGGTGACATATATTCTTCTTATGTCATAACTGCCAAATTTAGCTTAAACATATTGGAATAAATCAGTTGCCAAATTGGAATTCAGGTTATCAGCGATAAGTAGATATTCTTATTGATTCAATTGTCTTATTTGGGATATAACTCTTTGTTAATCCGCTTTAAATAGATAATCTGTATATCTGTAATTAGTGTTTGAAGTGGCGAAAACCAGTGAAAAGCATAGCGATGCCCAATTCATTACAAGCAGCAATACATTCCTCATCGTTTTTAGAACCGCCTGGTTGAATGATAG
>JBDKSF010000102.1 GCA_039680785.1 Candidatus Cloacimonas sp. | reverse complement strand
CCTTATGTAGCTTTACAGACAGATATGGACAGAGTGAGAGAAGAAGTGGATTCCTTGCGTTTGATGACTTTGCACAATGCCAAAGGACTGGAATTTACCACCGTCTTCATTGTAGGTCTGGAAGATGAACTACTTCCGCATCGAATGTGTATGGATAATCAAGATAGCATTGAAGAAGAAAGACGCCTTTTTTATGTAGGCATCACCAGAGCCAAGCATTACCTTCATCTTAGCTATACCAAAACCAGACGCCTGTATGATACATTCTATTTTCCTGCTCCCAGTCAGTTCTTGGCAGAAGTGAATTCTGAATTATATTATCTATCACAAGGTGACAATGGCATTGCTCCACCCCCCAAACGCTTTAAAAAAACTACAAAAGTGATTACGGAAAGCCAAAAACATTATAAAATCGGGCAGAAAGTTTATCATACTGAATACGGAATGGGGGTTATTTTAAGTGTGGATGGTGATGGACCTGATGCACGGCTAACCATTTCCTTTGGCAATAGATTAGCCAGAATTATAGGCAGTTATGTGGAAGTTTTGAAGTGAGAGAATTTCGTTCGGAGAGTAGCAAATTAGAAAGTATCAGAGTCCATAGTAACTTTTATGCTACCTACGAACTCCTTTCGTGATAAAAACGCATAATACCTGTAATGTAAAATTAACTAAATATAAATCCCTGTAATCGGTGAGAGACATTAAATGCTATATACCAAGATAGAAGACCGACTGTTACAAAGCGAGTTTATGCAAAGGGTGCAACAGCTTCCCTTAAGAGATAGGTCTATCCAAATTTTCCACCTCAATCAAAGTGCCAGAGCATTAATAGCGGCTCATTTATGGCAACGAAGCGAGAAAAATGTCATCATCATTTCGCAGGATGATATCATCGCCGAAGATATCTGGGATGATCTGTGTGTCCTTATTGGCAAAGAAAATGCACATTATTTGCCCGATTACGAAATTTTACCTTACGAAGAACGCTCTCCTCATTACAGCATCAGAGCAACGCGAATGGAAACCATCCTTTCTACCTTGCAAAATTCCAAAAGCGGAATTTATTCGCTTTCAGTAAGAACTTTAGGACGCTATTTACCTTCCCGAGATATTCTTGCTCGCCATATTTTACATTTGAAGCAAGGTATGGAGTATGAACCTGATACATTGCTTCATCATCTCTACGATATGGGCTACGAAATTCAATATCAGGTCAACAAGGTCTTTCAGGCAGCCAAGAGAGGTGGCATTATTGATATTTTTTCACCTCCTATGGTTAATCCTGTGCGTTTGGAATTTTGGGGTGATGAAATTATTGGCATCAGGGTTTTTTCCATTGCCACGCAACGCAGTGTGGAAGAATATTTAACGGAATATACCGTCCTGCCTGCCAGGGAACTTGCTTTAAGTGATATAGACAGTGGCTCACCCATTATTACGAAAATTCGCGACCAGGGTTTTTATGAAGGCATAGAAAATTATTACGCTCTGCTTTGTAAAGAGTTACAGACCTTTGCCGATTATTTTGCCAGCGATAACCGCATCCTAATCTGGAACAATTATTTTTACGCCAAAGAAGAGTATGAAGCCCTTTTTGAACAGGCGCTTTCTACTTGGAAAAAGGAAGCCAAAATTCAAGGTAGAGGCAGAGTTCCGCGTCCGGAACAAATGTTTGCTGATTGGGACGCTCTTTCTCACCTCAAAAAGAACAGCGATAATTTATACTTATCTCAAAGTGAATTTGAACTTTCTTTTCCTACCCTCAATATCCGCGCTCCCTTGGAAGTTCAACCAAATTTTGAATCAGATTTAACTATGCTGACAGAAACCCTGCAAGAAAAACAAAAAGAGGGCTGGTTAAATTTTTTGTTATTTGACAATCAAAGCCAGGCAAAGCGTCTGCAACAATCTATTGGTGGAGCTCCATTTACGGAATTTATCGGGGTTTTGCATGAAGGTTTTTCGCTTACTGATTGCCACTTAAATTTATGGACTGATCACGAAATTTTTAACCGCTATAAAAGCAGACGCTATACTCCGCGTTATGCACCCGGTGAAACCATTGTAGATTATGAAGACCTCAAACCGGGAGATTATGTGGTTCATATAGATCATGGCATTGGCATTTTTGAAGGGCTGAAAATAATTCGTCTGGACGGTTCGGAAGTTGAATGTCTTGTTTTACGCTATGCCAATGATGACAGAGTTTATGTTCCCACCTATCAGCTCTCTTTAGTTACCAAATATGTAGCTGAAGAAAGCGCTAAACCAGTTTTAAGTAAGTTGGGCAGCTCCAAATGGAATAATACTAAACGCAAAGCCGCTCAGCAAATTGAACTTATCGCCGCCGATATCGTAAAATTATATGCCGAACGCAGTTCGCACTTAGGAATTGCTCATCAACCGGACACAGAATGGCAAAAAGAACTGGAAGAATCATTTATTTATGAAGATACGCCTGATCAACGCAAAGCAACGAAAGAAATTAAAGAGGATATGGAACTTGTAGCTCCGATGGAAAGATTGCTTTGTGGAGATGTTGGTTTTGGAAAAACGGAAGTTGCCATCCGGGCAGCTTTTAAAGCTATTTGCAGTGGCTATCAAGTTGTTGTTTTAGCACCTACAACTTTATTAGTTGAACAGCATTGGAGAGTTTTTAGAGAGCGTCTTGCTCAGTATCCAGTTAAAATTGCTATGTTTAGTCGTTTCCGCAATTCCGCCGCTATGAAAAAAGACCTCTTAGGGCTAAAAAGTGGCTCCATAGATATCGCCATCGGAACCCATCGTTTACTTTCCAACGATGTCCAATTTAAAAAACTTGGGCTCTTGATCATAGATGAAGAACACCGTTTCGGAGTGCGGCATAAAGAAAAATTGAGGTCTTTACAAAGTAATGTGGATACTCTTTATATGAGCGCCACGCCCATTCCGCGGACTTTGAATATGGCACTTTCCAAATTGAAAGAAATTTCCTTGATTCAGACCTCGCCCAAAGAAAGATTACCTGTTAGAACTATTATTACCCCGCGTGATATGGAAGTAATCAAAGATGCCATCCGACGCGAAATTGACCGGGGTGGACAGGTATTTTTCATTCATAACCGCGTGCAGACCATCGAGACAATTGCCGCGGAATTAAGAGAAGCAATGCCCAAAGTTCGTTTTATCGTTGGGCATGCTCAAATGCCTGAACAGCATTTGGAAAAAGTGATGGACGCTTTTTTAAATAAAGAATATCAAGTGCTTATTTCCACAACCATCATCGAAAATGGGATAGATATTCCTAATGCCAATACCATTTTAATAGACAATGCCGATAATTTTGGTTTGGCTCAGCTCTATCAAATGCGCGGAAGAGTGGGACGCAGCAATAGAAGAGCTTATGCTTATTTGCTAATTTCCAAAGGCACTACCTCCATTGCCAGAAAACGACTGGAAGCGTTAACTCAATATGATTATTTGGGCGCTGGTTTTCAAGTGGCTTTACGCGATCTGGAATTACGCGGCGCGGGAACTATTTTGGGAACCAAACAAAGCGGCATCATCCAGGCAATTGGCTTTAATTATTACAATCGCATTTTGGGCAATGCCATCCAAGCAGTGGAAAAAGGCGAAACACCCAATTTGCTAATGGACGAAACACCGGATACAGGACGGATAGTAAGAACCGAGATAGACCTTTATTTCCCTCCCAATTACATTGATGACGACAAAGAACGACTGCGAATTTATAAACGCTTAAGCGAATTGGAATCTCTAAAAGATATAGATGAATTGGAAGTGGAACTTTTAGACCGTTTTGGTCCCATCCCAGAACAGGCATTATGGCTGCTAAGCTATTTTAAATTAAGCCAGTTGGCAAAGAAAATCGCCCTCAAGGACTGCCAGGTGAAAAGCAATTCCCTAATTTTGGAATTTGACGCGAAAAATCTGCCCGCCAAAGAAAAGTTATTGCACTTTGTTTCCAAAGTTGACCGGCCTTTTCGCTTTGATGCAGGGAAAAACCTGAAGGTGATCATTGAACTGAACCCGCAAGATAACTATATCCAGCAGTTTGAAACTGCTTTATCCATTTTGCAATTATGGTAAAGCTAAAGGTAAAGGATTATTTTTAAATACAAGGATTTCAGGATTATAA